>JAAZNH010000363.1 GCA_012798365.1 Methanomicrobiales archaeon
AAATAGTATTTAGGCGTATACTAACCGATTGTCTCTGGATCGTGAACAATCCAGAATGTCAGATTCGCCCGGAACAATATTTCCCTGCTGGAATTGTGGGGTTGCAGGACTACACAAAAATTATATTTTATTATAATATAATTTAATGATCTGCGATTAAGACCATCTCATCTGATATGAGGGGGGTCTCACGAAACAGGCCCCATCTTTGTCTGCTGGCCTTCCTGCTAGAGGTATACAAGATCATGGAAAACAGGTTCACGATGATGATTCTGGTTGTGTCAGCCGCCCTCGTACTTGGAGGATTGATCATCGCTGGCGGATAAATCGACTCTGTGAAGGAAACCTGATCTAGATCGAAAAGGCCAGGATGGCGCAGTACCCGTACCGGGTGGTGGAGAGGTAGGGTTTGTTCTTGATTCATGGAATGTTTCAACAATGTTCCGGTTTTTCCGGAACAATCACAACTCGCTTGAAAAGGTAAAACCGGATCGTGATTGATCCGGATCAGGTTTTCAATCGCGATTGCAGTTGCGATTGAAATTGAAAAATCACAACTCGATTAAAAATTTTTAAGCAGGATCTGATTTTTCCGGAACAATCACAACTTGATTGCAAAAAGTTAAGCTGATCTGCAATGGATTCGGGCGGGCAGTTACGACGGCGCCCCCAATTAATCCACGGGTTTTCAATCAGGGTCTGCTTGAAAATTTTCAATCACGATCCGGTTTTTCCGGAGAAATCACAACTCGATTAAATTTTGAAAATCGGATCTTGATTGATCCGGATCAGGTTTTTGATCGGGATCGTGATCGCGATTGAAATGTGAAAACCGGAAGTCGATTGAAAATGCAGGATACTGCACAGCAGTTCCTGCAAGTGGGTATGAAATACCCACATTTTTTTGCAGGATCAGATTTTTCGAAAAAAGATCACAACCTGGTCGCGAGCAGGTACGAGATCTGGAGTATTGTGTTTATCCTGCACCAGTGGAACGTCCCCCCATCCCCCCCCAATTATTAAAAATCATTAATACCCGGTACACCAATTCTCCCGTGATGCAGGAACCCTGCCTGCCGGGAGGCCTGAGCGAATCGTGATCTGTCCGAACTGCAAAAAAAATACACCGGAAGGAAAATTCTGTGAGCACTGCGGTGCCAGGATCGATGAACCCGCCCATACCGCCCCGGCACCCCCCGGAAAACCCGGTGGCACGTCATCGCCTGTCAGCCGGACGCTCCTTATCGGCGTTGCTCTTGTCATCGTGATCTGCGCTGTCATCGCAGTGGTGGTATTCCTGCCGCAGGCCGGGCAGAAATCCGGCACCTCCGAACGCGCCGTGCAGTACTACAATGAAGGCATGCAATATGCGGCGGCGGGGAAATACAGCGAGGCCGTTGCCTCCTTTGACCAGGCGATTACCCTGGACCCCTCTTACATCGAAGCCTGGAACGGGCGGGGGCTTGCGCTCTATAACCGCGGCATGTACAACGAAGCTGTCATCTCCTTTGACCGCGTGCTCCTCTCCCGGCCGCAGGACTCCCTTGCAACCGAGTACCGCAAGCTCGCGCTGGAGAAGCTGGCAACCACCCCGATTACCGTGATCAGTACCGCAATCCCGCGGCCGGAGCTGGAACTCGTGGGCAATTTCTATGGCACCTCCACCAATACCGCACAGGGTATTAACCGGCTCCAGTTCACCATCACACCGGCGATTGGATCCGGGCCGGTGGATGTTGCCGGGATGAAACTCTTCTTCACAACCGCCGACCGCGGGCTGGTCATCCTCTCAAACGGGCCCGCGGCAACAACGTCCACGTTCACGGCAACCGCCGCAGACGGCGCCCCGCTTGCGACCATCACTTCCGCGGACCAGGCAATCATCACGTTCGGGGTTGACCCCCTCCCGCCCAACACCCGGTTCGACCTTGAGATCCGGCCCCCGGGCGGCACTGCCGCCCATGTTGCCCGGACAACGCCGGCCTCCATTGCCGCGACTAATATCCTCTACTAATTGTTTTTTCACGTGGGGGAAAACCTGCGGGGACCTTATCAGCCGTCCCGTCTCCGTGGCGATCCACCGGATATCCCCCGCCCAACGTCACCGCGCCATCAGCGCGAACGCACCCCATCCAAGGTATTCCCGCGTGTACGCGGCATAGCGGTGTGGTTCCCGCGTCAGCGTGTCCCGCACCTCTTTTGCATAGTCATCGCCCCTATTTGCTTCGAGCCACCGGCGCATGGTAAACCACTTGGCCGCTTCGTACCGGTCCCAGCCTTCCCGGTCGGCCAGCACCATCTCCACCACATCGTAGTTGAGGTCGCCAAACGACGCGATAAGGTTCGGAAGCGGGAGAAAATCAGAGACTGCATGGGCTAAGCATCCCCGGGCCACATCTTCTGCCCGCGGCACCTTGCGCCAGTAGGGCTCACCGATGAGGATGATTCCTCCCGGCTGGAGACTCTTTGTGAGAAGCCCGAGGGTGCCGGCAACTCCCCCGCCGATCCACGTGGCGCCGAGGCAGGCAGCCACACCGGCCTTTTCCTCAGCAACGTAACCGGTTGCATCGCCATGGATGAACCTGACCCGTGCGGCGACACCGAGTTCCTGCGCCCGGCGCCGGGCCTGCTCCGTGAACAACGGGCTCATGTCGATGCCGGTGCCGGTGATCCCGTGATCGCGGGCCCAGGTGCAGAGCATCTCGCCGGAACCACTGCCTAGGTCCAGCACCCGGGTCCCCGGCTCCAGGCGCAAAGCTGCGCCAAGAGTGGCGTACTTTTCCGGGGTGAGCGGGTTATGGATGCGGTGCGCACTTTCGGTAATAGTGAAGATACGGGGAATGTCCACGATAAAAAACTCCTTCTCCTAAGCTGTGCAGTGGCTGGAATATACCCTTGGTGGTTGGAAGGGACCCGAGCGTGATCCCCATGGAGCCCCGGCGTCACCGGGGAGTGGCTCACTTTTCATGGATGAGCGAATTACGCCACCGCATTTCACAGAACGCCACATTACACCAGCTACCGCATTTCGCACGTGGTCGCATTTCATGGATTTCTTCCATTCTCAAACCACCACATTACCCAGACCCCTCTTTTTTTCAAGTCGCCACATTTCATGGAATATTCCTTTCATAGACAACCTCTTTCTCAGGCTGCCCCATAGGCAGGATTCGGACAGCCCCGCACGTTACCAGAACCGTCTGCCAACGATTTCCTGAACATGTAACGGTGCCGGCAACTCCCCCTCCACCCAGGTCCCGGTGCAGGATTAGCTTTAATTATCCCCTGTCCTATTGTTGCATCAATGGCAGATGTTCCCGCTGGAGGAAATCCTCTCCGGAAATACTTCTGGGCGTATATCCTGTCAGCCTACCCGCTGCTCTTTGCTATCGTCATGTGGGAGACGGAGTCGTCCCGCTATTCGCTCTCGGGATCTTCACTTCTTGCCTTCATCTCCCTTGGCGCTCTTGGGATCACTTCCGTCCTCATGGCCGTGTTCATTTACCGGAAAAACCTGCCCGTGACCCGCCAGCTTACGGCAGCTGGGATCGTCTGTGTCTTTGTTCTTTTCGGTGCCGGCATATCCTCGCAAATAGATTTTCTCACCCTGCTGTTTCTGGTGGTGCTCTTCTTTGGCCCGTGGCTTGTCACCACCGCGTACTGGGTCAGGTATTTCGAGGCTCATGCAGCTGCCGTGCCTGCGGCTCCGGCTCCCGCTGCATCGCAGGAACCGGGCCTGCTGGAATACCGCGGGGACATTTCCGAGAACGCGTATTTCAAAGCCTACCTGGTATCCGGCTGGCCGCTCCTGGTTGCCCTGTATCTCAATTTCGAACGGTACTCCCCCTTCACGGAGTTCATTACCGTTGCTTTCGTCATCTCCCTGGGTGGGTTTGGCCTCCTTTCCCTGGTGAGTGCTGCCTGCGTAAAATGGAGAAAGCCCCGGATCATCCTCTCGCTTATGGGGGTGAATATCCTCCTTGTCATCGTCTTCATGGTGGCATTCCTTGTCTTCACCAGCGGAAGTGATCCGGAAACCACCGTTCTCCAGCTGCTCCTGATGTGCACGCTCTTCTTTGGCCCGTACTTTGTCACGACGATGTATTTCCGGCAGAAGAACCAATACCTCCTTCCTGTTTCCGAGGAAGCGATGCAGCGTTTCAACGAAGCGGTCCTCCATACCAACCAGGGCCGGTACCAGGATGCCATGGAGGCGTGTGACAAGGCGATCGCCCTTGCCCCCCATTTTGCCGATGCCCACAACCAGCGGGGCGTTGCGCTCTCGCGGCTCCGGGACTATGCCGGTGCCCTCGTCTCGTTTGAGAAGGCGGCAGCCCTCAACCCGGAACTGGTCGAGGCATGGTACAACAGCGGGGTCATGCTCAACGAGCTCGGGCGGCATTCGGAGGCGCTTGCAGCATATGACCGGGCGCTCTCCCTCAATCCGGGGTACCTCAACGCGATAACAAAGCGCGGGTTCACGCTGGGTGAACTGAAACGGTACGATGAGGCGATGCAGATGCTCGACGCTGCGGTATCCCGCCAGCCGGGCGATGCGGTGGCGTGGAACAACCGGGGGTACGTTCTCAAGAACCTCGGCAAGTATGCCGATGCGGTCGCATCGTATGATCACGCCCTTGACCATAACCCCTACGAACCCTCGTCCTGGAACAACCGCGGGATCGCGCTGAAGGAGATGGGGCGGTACGAGGATGCCGCAACATCGTTTAAGAAAGCTACCGAACTGGCGCCGGATGATCCGGCGATCTGGAGGAACCGGCTTGCGGTGCTGCGCTCGCTGGACCGGCACCAGGAAGCTGCCGATGCCTGTGCCGAAATTCTCCGCATCCGGCCGCAGGATACCGCTGTGCGGGCTGAAAAGGAGGAACTGATGGCGATCCTTACGCAGGCAAAAGAGAAGGAGATGCTTGCAGGACGGGCCCTGGAAGCGGAGTCATTCGGGCACCTTCCTGATTCCGTAAAAACCGTCCTTGGCAAGAAGGATCCCCCGCCTTCGGCACGGGAAGTCAGCACCGCCCTTGGCGAAGTGGACACGTTCCTTGCAACAGCCCGGCCGCAGATCCGGCTGGAGCTCCGGTTCAACCGGCTCGGCATGGACATGTGGGAGAAGAAGACCATCGCGGTCACCAATACCGGCACTGCCCATGCAAAAGACGTGACCATCACCTGCCCCGGCGATGTCGAGGTCCGGCGGATCCGGCCCCTCGACCTCATGGCCGGGGAGAGCCGGGAGATTGAGATCGGCATCCGGGCAAAAGTCCGCGGCACGATCCCGCTCGATATCACCGTCACCTGGTCGGACCGGAAAGGAAAGTCCTCCCGCGAATCCTTTGATTTCGATATCGAGATCCTGGAGACCGGTGCAACCCCTCCGTCACCGGTGGGAGCATTCACCCCGCGGGCCGTTACCCCCCGCCAGATCCCGGCGGAACTTGTCGACCGGTACAGCGAAGCGGAGTTCATCGGGAAAGGCGGGTTTGCCCGGGTCTTCAAGGCAAAGAAGAAGACCGGGCAGGTTGTCGCCGTCAAGATTCCCATCTCGCTTGACGAGCAGACGGGCCGGTCGTTCATTGCCGAGCTCCAGAACTGGACGCGCCTCGATCACCCCAACATCGTGAAAGTCTTCCATTACAACATCATGCCGACCCCGTACTTCGAGATGGACCTCTGCGACGGGGCGCTCGCGGCCGAGAAGAAGCCAATTCCGCCGGAGGAGGCTGCGTTCATCCTCTTCTCGGTCTGCGAGGGACTCAAGTACGCCCACGCGAGGAAGATCATCCACCGGGATCTCAAGCCCCAGAATATTCTCGTAAAAAACGGCGTGCCGAAGATCTCGGACTGGGGCCTGTCCCGGGTCATCAGCGAGTCGACTTCCACCACCGTCACCTCCTTCACCCCGTATTACGCGGCGCCGGAGCAGATCAACCACCAGGCAAAGGACGAGCGGACAGATATCTGGCAGCTGGGGGTTATCCTGTACGAGCTCGTGACCGGCCGGCTGCCGTTCAATGGCGACACCATGATCGAGATCGGGATGGGCATCGTGACAAAGGATCCCGTGCCGCCGGGCGCGATCGTTTCTGATGCTGCGGTCCTGGACGCCGTGGTGATGAAATGCCTGCAGAAGGACCCAAAGGATCGCTACCCGTCGGTTCTTGAACTGCAAAAAGATCTCGCCCTTCTCCTCCGGAAGAATTACACGGGCCTCCTGCAGAACAGCGTCAGCGTGCAGGACTTCTCCCGCTCGGCGGCGTACTGCGGTGATCTTGTGATGATCAACCTTGTCACCGGTGACCTGAAATCGGCCTGTACCTATATCGAGGACCTGGCCCGGTATTCGCGGGGGGAGATGAAGGCAGAAAGCGAGGAGCTGGCTGAGCAGATCCGGATGCGCATGGAGATGGGGCTTGACGAGGTGCCGGAGGAACTCGTCCACAAAGCGGAGGCGCTCGTGCACAAGGTGAGGTACGGGTCCGGCACCTAGGTTTCCCGGAAAGCAGGCGCCCCGGTGCCGGTCCGGCACGTCCGGGGGCCTGGCACCGCCCCGGTTCCGGCACTATGCTTATCACTCATTTCACCCAACCACTCTTTCCGAGTCGAGGACTGTCATGGTACACCGCCACCACCGCTTTTTCCGGCACACCGTCACACACGGGGCCGGCGCTCAAGCACCGCCCGCCCGACCCCCTGGGCCGGTGACCATCACGGTCATCGATTATGATGCAACCCATTTCCAGGAAAAAAAGGTGGATCTCATCAGCGAGTGCTTCCCCTTCCGCGATACCGAGACCGTGACCTGGATCAATGTGGACGGGATCTCCGACCAGAAACTGATAACCGACCTTGGCGGGTGCTTTACGATCCACCCGCTCATCCTCGAAGCGATCCTCAACACTGGCCAGCGGCCGAAGATGGAGGACCTTGAGCAGTACCTCTACCTCAACCTCAAGATGCTGACCTACGAAGGGGGCGACAGCGAGATCAAGGTCGAGCATGTCAGTATCGTCTTTGGAAAGAACTTCCTCATCTCGTTCCTGGAAGATCCCGGGGACGTGTTTGACCCGGTCCGGGAACGGATCAGGAAAGACGGCCGGATCCGCCGGTTCGGCACCGACTACCTTGCTTACACGCTCATCGACAGCATTGTCGATAACTACTTTTTTGTGCTGGAAAAACTCGAGGAGCGTGTCGAGGACCTGGAGACCGAACTGGTCAGCCAGCCCACCCAGGCCTCCCTCCGGCAGATCAACCGGCTCAAGAAGGACACGATCTTCCTGCGCAAATCGGTCTGGCCGCTCCGGGAGATGATCAACAACCTCGAACGGTCCGAATCCGCCCTTATCCATGATTCAACCAAGATCTACCTGCGGGATGTCTATGACCACACGATCCAGGTGATCGACACGCTCGAGGTCTTCCGCGACATCCTCTCGGGGATGATTGACATCTACCTCTCTGGCCAGAGCTACCGGATGAACGAGATCATGAAGATGCTCACGATCATCGCCACGATCTTCATCCCGCTCACGTTTGTCGTCGGCCTCTATGGCATGAACTTCCACTACATGCCGGAACTGGAATGGGAGTACGGGTATTTCGCGGTGCTTCTGGTGATGACGATTATGGTCGGAGGCATGCTCGTCTATTTCCGGAAGAAAGCGTGGATCTGATCCCCTGTTTTTTCTCCCCCGCCCTCCGCGTTTTTCCTTATCTCCGGTTGTTCTTGGATGACCGGTTTTTTCCATTTTTCAGCGGTTGAGATCGGTCTTGCCCGGTTTTCCTCTCTCTCTCTGGTTGTTCTTGGATGACCGGTTTTTTCCATTTTTCAGCGGTTGAGATCGGTCTTGCATGGTTTTCCTCTCTCTCCGGTTGTTCTCGGATGACCGGTTTTTTCCATTTTTCAGCGGTTGTGGCCGGTTCTCTTTGTTCTCCTCCGGATTTTCCCGGGGATCTCCTCCGGTTCCGGTCAAAAGATTCATTATGCTACAAACGCTGTAAGCAAGTACCAGCAGGAGATGGGAACGATGGTTGTCTGTCCCCAGTGTGGAAAAACTACCCCCGAGGGCCGGTTCTGTGAGCACTGCGGTGCGAGTCTCCAGAGCGTGCATGTCGCTGCGGTCTCTTCTTCGGAAACCCAGCAGGCGTTCCCGGTACAGAAAGCCCCGCCGCAAAAGAGCGGCTCGGCTGGCCGGTCACTTCTCATCATCGGCATCATCATCATTGGCGTACTGGCAGCCCTCGCCATCATCGGGTATCTTGACAATCCTTCCCCGTCACCCGTGCACCCGACCCCGACGTACAAAACCACGGTGCCGACCGTGTCCCAGAGTTCCGGCCATACACCCTCAGAAGTCATCCCGGGATATGTTGCCGGCGGGGGATCCTACCGGATTACCACATACATACGCGACCCGGACACGACAGCGTTTACCGTACGGCTGGTCGGCCCGAAAGGTGCGGACCTGGACCTTTATATCAAGAAAGATGCGGAGCCGACCACGGGATACTATGATTACCATTCCTCAGGCGCCGATGCCAACGAGCAGCTGAAAGTGCCAGACCCGGGCCTGGGCAGCTATAACATTCTCGTCCAGTCCGTGAAGGGCGGGGGAAATTTCAACCTCTACATCACGTACCAGTACGGGTAACCCCGACAGGAAACCCGGGGGGAGAACTCAGTCCGGATAGCAAAAAAGAGCGATGCGGTGATCCGGTTACCGCATGAAGACCATGCCGACGCCTTCGACAAACTTTGTCCGGCCAACCTTCTCCCGCTCAAGTTCGGCAAACGCCATCTGGATGATGAACCGCTCTTCTTTGGTCTTCTCAAAGATCTTCTCGAACTCTAAGTATTCCGCGGTCTCCCACTCGGCCCGGATGACATCTTTCATCTTCCCGACCCGCTCCCGGTCAAAGTCATGCCGGAAATAGTCCACGTAACTTGCGATCCGGTTGTCGTTTTTGTTGTAGTACACTTCGTGGAGAACGGAGTCGATGCGACAGACGGCAACATTGCGGCTCACGTAGGCATTGCTGCCGCTGCTGCCGGTCACCCAGCCAATGGCGCCCTCGTCCCAGCCGGTGGGTGATGCAACCCCGACCATGTGGAAGTAGTCCCCCGCCTCGGCTTTCTGGATGATCGGGTTGAGCACCCCCATGAGCCCCGGCAGGGTCACGGGGCGGGTATCGAACCCGAGATCGGAATAATCCGCAAGATTGCACAGTGAGAACGCCTCGGCAACGACCTTGCGGTGGGTCCGGCCGATGATCGAGGAGATGTCTTTTTGCTCGACCGCGTACACCGAACCGGCGTTCATGGGGATGATCTTACCGCCTGCGTCCTTTGCCTGCTGCGTCTGGCCGGCATCATAGTGGTAATGGCTCTTCCAGTTCGTGACCGTATAGGTCATGCCTTCGTTGGGCGAGAAGAGCTTGACCGGAAACGCGTTCATCTTCATGTCGAACCGGGCTAAAAAGTTCAGCTCGCTTGCCCGGGCATTCTCGGCCGGGACATACCGGGTCTGCTTCTGGCCAAAGACATCCTCGACAAGCGAGAAGGACTCGGCAAGTTCGGCAGTCCGGTTGAAGATCAGGGTCTTTTCCTCGACAAGGGAGTCGCGTTTCTTCTTTAAATCTTCTTTGAGCGCCGCGATCTCCTTGAGTTCTCCCTCGGCAAGCCACTGCACCTCCATGTGAAGGGCCGAGTGGTACTGGTTCTTCTGCCGCTCCAAAATGACTTCCCGTGCCTTGAGCGTCTCAAGTTCGGCGTCGATATCCTTCATCTGCTGGTCAAGCACGCTGACCAGTTCCGCGTACCGGGTTTTGAGGGCTTCGCGCTCCCCGGCCAGCGCCTCCAGCGCCTTTTTTGCATCGTCCGGGGAAAGTTCACTCCGGAGCAGCTGGACCCGCAGCTGGTGGACTTTGATTTTATACTCATTGTGCCGGGCATTGACCGTGTCGTAATCCACGAACTTCCCGGTCAGTTTTTTCATCCGCTCTTCGGTAATTGCGGTTACCCGCGAGCGGTTCTCCCGTGACAGGCGCGTCTGTTCCACGATCTGCTTTGCAGCCTCAAAGACATCGCCCATCGCCCCCTCATCCTTGAAGAACAACGGTTCCTTTGGCATGGCACATCTCCCCCTTACCGCTTCATGAAGTAATCGAGCCGGTCCGAGAAGGTGTTCTTCATGAGATCGAGCTCCTTTTTCACCTTGCGCACCTGCATGACGATATCAGATGTCTCACCCTTGAGGACATGCTCGTACACGAGTTCGCTGGTCTTGGTGATGATCTCAAGGCTTAACGCGAGCTGCCGGTCGAACTCGATCATGTGGTCGATGTCGTCATCCGAGACATTGTCCGTTTTTAAAAGAGGGGACTGGCCGAATGGCGCGCCTTCTATCTCAACGGTGAACAGGTCGATGCCCTTGAGGACATCCTTGATATGGTCAACAACCTCCCGCCTCCCGTCGCGGTACGCGAGGTCGCTGACCTCCTTGAGATTGGTTGCCGACTTGCGCAGCTCCCGCACGAGTTTCTCCCGCACGGATCGGTCGGTATTCAGCCTGCTCATCTTGGACCGGTAATCATACCCGGGAACGAGTTTGCCTAAAAATTCCAGAACTGCTGAAGCGGTAACCATGCAGATTGTACACCTCAATAGTGGCGGAATATGTTGTTTCAAGTATTAAAGATCGATCAGCAAAAAAGAGAAAAATCAGTAATAATACCCGCTGCTTCCCATCATGAGTGCAAAGAGGAAGAGGAAGAGGACGATCGCGATGATGATCTCCACCACGATGAATCCGATGACCGTGCCCCAGCTGGTTTCCGCATACGGGATCTCTCCCCTGTTCATTTTCTGGGCTGTGGTGTATGCGTCATACAGGCAGTAAATCCATACCAGGAACGGCAGGATCGGGATCCAGCAGATCAGGATAAGCCCGATAAGAAAGCCGATACCCTTGCCGGTCTGGCCATTGTATACCTGCCCCGATCCTAAAAACAAAAACGAGAGCACGAGTGCAAGTCCCCCGCTCTTCTCCGCCCGGGCCGGGACCGGCTGCGGGGTATATACCGGCTGTGCAGGAGCAGGCTGCTGGAATGTCTGGGCGCTCTGCATCGACGCCCCGCAGTGCTCGCAGAATTTGCCTTCAGGTGTACTCTTTCCACAGTTTGGACAGGTTGCCACAGGAAACACTTCCTAGTAAAATGATACTCTACCCGTGGGATATAGATTAATCTTTTGTTCCGCTTTTTTTTTTAAAAAAAAATCCGTCCCCACCAACCCGCACCATCCTGAAGCACCTGGCGCTGCCAGGTTTCCTCAACTTTAAATAACAGTTCGTATGTATTAGGGTATATCAGAAGAGGGGGATCGTATGTTTGATACCGTAAAATGCCGTTCGTGCGGGGCTGAGAACAAGAAGAATGCGAAGTTCTGTTCGCAATGCGGCCAGCTGGTTGCCGGCCAGCTCTGCAGCAAATGCGGGCAGCCGGTCCGGGCCGGGGCCATGTTCTGCTCCAGCTGCGGGGCAAAGACTGATGGCGGGAACACGTCGAGTGCAACCTATGCCGAGGCTTACCCGGACCTGAGCAAGTCCAATGTGTGGCAGCGGCGGCCCAATGACCTTGCCCACCGCTTCGAGGTGAGTGACCTCAACAGCTACTTCGGCGGCTTCACCAAGAAAATGACGGTCATGCAGGGAACCAGGGCGCTCTTCTTCCAGGGCGGAAAGTTCGAGGGAGAACTCCCCCCGGGAACGTACACTGCCGACAGCGTGCTGGAATTTTTACGCACCCTGAACTTCTATGAAAAGACCACGATCGTTCTTGTCGATGACGGGGACGTGCCGGTGGAGTTCTCGATTGGCGGCCTGCGGACGCGGGAGAACTTCGACGCGGGCGTAAAGGGCAAGATGGTTGTCAAGATCGACAAGCCGATCCTCTTCTTTGACAATCTGATGAAATCCCGGCCCCACCTGGAGATCATCGATTTCCTCTCCACCATCCGTAGCGAGATGCTCAACGTCCTTCAGTCCAAGATCAAGGGGTACTCGTTTGAGGACCTGTACGGGAACCTTGAACTGAAAAACGAGCTGCAGCAGGACTTTGAGTTCAATCTGACAACCACCCTGTCGCGCCTCGGCATCCAGCTCATCCACCTGCCCTACTTTGACTACGATGAGTCCTACTGGGAGAGCATCGTGAAGCAGCGCGGGGCGATGTCCAAGGAGATTTTAGAAAACCGCGAGAAGATGCGCCTTGAGGCAAGCAGGAAACTCTCCGAATGGGAGCAGGCAGTCGAGACCAAGGTAAGAAAGACCGAGGTTGACCGGGCCGAGCAGCTGGTTGACCGCGAGCGGGAGGCAATCGAGCGCAAGCGGTTTGACGAGATCACCACGATGATCCGCGAGCGGCTGACCGACGACAAGATGAACGAGTTCAAGAACGCCGAGGATCTCGAGAAATACCTCTACGAGATCGACAAGAACCGTGTCATCCGGGCAAGTGACATGACGGATCTCAAGATCCTGTTCGACAACAACCGGCAGGACCGGGCGCTCGCCCGCAAGCTGATGATCGAGCGGATGTACCAGCGCCACCAGCTGGACATGAAAGGCGAGGTCCTTACAGAAGAGGTCAAGGGCCGGCGGATGGTGGACGAGTACGACCGCGAGAAGCGCAAAGGCGATATGGACGAGACCTTCCGCGAGGCTGATGAAGGGATCAACCTGCTGAAGAAGATGAAAGCCGCCAAACGGGAAGATGCGGCCGGCTACCAGCAGATGGAGCTCGAGAAGGCGCAGAAGGCTGCCGACATCGAGGCCCAGCGGCTGAAAGCCCGCTCGGCGGCATCGGATGAGGCCCAGATCTCGATGGCGGAAGGAAAGGCCGGCGAGCAGCTGACCGAGATTGCGAAGATGAAGCAGGCAAGGGCCCTTACCGAGGAGCAGATGATGGCCCTCAATGCAAAGGACAGCGCCGCGGTTGCTGCCGCCCTCAAGGAGAAGTACGGGTCCGATCAGGTCAAGGCGATGTACGAACAGCGAATGAAGGACCAGGAAGCCTATGTCCAGCGGATGCAGCAGATGGAAGAGCGCTCCATGGACCGGATGGAGCGGGTCCACAACAAGTCTCTGGAGGAGATGGGCCAGACCGCATCAACCCGGGCAACGGCCGGTAGTACGGGCGGGACCACTGTTGTAGCCCCCGGTGGCGGGTTTGGCGGCGCTCCGGTCATTGTCGGCACCGGCGGGGGTGCACCCCCTATCGTGAACCCGGCCCCGGCCAAGAAGATCCTCTGCCGGAAATGCAATGCGGAGCTCGAACCAACCGAGCGGTTCTGCAGTGTCTGCGGCGAGAAAGTCCAGTAACATTTCTTTTTTGTGAAACCCTTGTACCTGTTTCTCATCGTGGATACCGGGGGGGAATTGTGCCCGTGTCGCTATCCGGGGGACCAGGATCCTCCCCGGACTGGTGTCGGCCCGGGTTGTGGTCCTGGCAACAGCCCGGTCGATTGTCGGGCTGATTACCGGGAAAAGGTATCCGATCCCGGATTCTCCCTGTCGCAGGCTTTCAAACGTGGGGAAAAGCATGGTAGAGAAAATACGCCCGGGGCGGGCTCCTTATCGCCCCGCTGCACCCGGGCTGGCAGTGGCAGACCCTGCAAAACCTTTCGTTTCCCTTCCTGTCGATAATTTGCCCGATAATCGCTCCGTTTTTCAAAATACGGCTGAATTGCACCTCTCCTGATGGCCGCCAAAGGCCCGGTAATCGCGCCGGTTTTTGGATCCTTATCCAGCCCATCCGGGCCCCAAAAAGGCTGCCGGAACGCGAATATGAAGGCCGGTTTTTCGGCGGAATACCAAAAAAAGGCAGTCCTGGAAATGATTGCACGAAGTTTTTATGAGAAAAACCGGCGTGCAGCTGCTGAGACGGACATGACCGGGCAGGGATATGCCAACCGGCCCGCGGGGCAGTGTACAGGAATTCTGTTGCCGCGATGAGAGCGATACCCTTAACACGAATGATGGCTTAAAACGGTGCATGTTTCGGGGCCCGGTGAATCGGATCCCGGCCCCCCGACAGGTCGTTTCTATGACAAACTGGTCTGAAATCTGGAAGAACCGTTCCTGCCATGCTGAAGATCCAAGCCATCCGCTTACCCTCTCGGATCTTCTTGTGATGAACGGCTATGATTCCGGCACCGGCAGCATTACTGCAGAAGATTTCGAACAGTATGTTCGTACTGTTACTGAACTCTGCAAAATCCGGCGCGGGGATTCCGTGTACGAAGTGGGGATGGGGGCAGGAGCATTCCTGCTGCCATTGTACCTCCGGGGAAACCCGGTCGGGGGCCTTGATTATTCTCCCGCTCTTATCGCCATGGCGCGGCGGGCGATCCCGGCCTGCCGGCGGGCATTCACGGTTGGTGAAGCCTCCTCCCTGAGTACCAGGAAAAAATACGATATCGTCTTGTCCAACGGGGTTTTTCTCTATTTTCCGGATCTGGACTATGCCCGCGAAGTAGTGGAAAAGATGATCAAAAAATCCAGAAAAACCATTGCCATCCTGGATGTCGCCGACCTGGCGCAACGGGAAATAACCCTGCAATACCGGAAGGATTCGCTTGCCCCGGGTGAATACGAGGAAAAATACCGCGGTCTTGATCACCTGTATTTCCCGAGATCCTGGTTCCAGGACATCGCGGATGCCCATGGCCTTGCGATCACCATCGCCGACCAGCAGATCCCTCATTACGGCAACAGCAGGTTCCGGTTCAATGTGATTATGATGAAAACGTGAGCGTGGAAGATCGTGAAACGGAATATTCCCCTGCAACCCGGGTCCTGCACCACGATTGGTCCCGTGAACAACTCCCGTACTTTGGGGAATTTTCGGGAGTACGATATACCAGGTGATTTTCTGCGGTGGGGTGAAATTCCATGAAAGCAATCATCCTGGCAGCAGGATATGGCCGGAGAATGCGGCCACTTACGGAAAAATGCCATAAAACGCTTCTTAAGATCGGCGGCACGACCATCATCGAGCGGATCGTCGATAGTCTCCTTGCACAATCCATTGCAGACATCATTATCGTCACCGGCTACCAGGCAGAAGAACTCAAAGCATTCCTGCGTTGCCGGTACCGGGATATCCCGTTTACCTTTGTCCACAATGAGCAGTATGCAACAACGAACAATATCCACTCGCTCAACCTTGCAATCAGCTCCGTTCCCATCGATGACGATATCCTTCTCATCGAATCGGATCTCATTTACGAGAATGCGGTTCTTGATCGGATTCTTGCATCAGAACACCGGAATGCCGCACTGGTTGACCGGTACCGTGGGGGCATGGACGGGACGGTGGTGACCGTTGAAGATGGCATCATCACGAGCATCATTCCCCCGCATCTCCAGAAAGGGGATTTCGATTTCTCCAACAAGTACAAGACTCTCAATATCTACCGGTTCTCGAAGGATTTCTGTAAAGATACGTTTTTCAAACTGCTCTCTTTTTACTCCGGTGCCATTGACAATAACTGCTATTACGAGCTGATCCTTGGCATCCTGATCTATCTCCAGCGCGAGAACATTTATGCGGAGATCCTAGACGGGGAACGATGGTCAGAGCTCGATGACCCCAACGATCTCCGCGTCACCGAGTTCATCTTCAGCGAACAATCCCGGGCTGAGCTCCTTACGCGGAGTTTTGGCGGGTACTGGAATTACCCGTTTCTCGACTTCAGTTTTGTCCGGAACATGTATTTCCCCAGCGGGGCTATGCTTGCTGAGATACGCACGAGCCTGCCTGACCTTCTGGTTAACTACGGATCATCCCAGGAAATCCTGAATGAAAAATGCGCATTTTTTGTCGGGTGCGCTGCAAAAAATATCATCCTTCTCAATGGGGCTGCCCAGGCCTTCCCCCTCCTTGCCGAATATTTTTGTAACAGGCAAATCCTGGTGCCAGATCCCACCTTTGGCGAATTTACCCGTCTTTTCCCCGGCTGCAGGTTCTATTCCGATCTGTTTGGCATATCCCTGGATGAGATACGAAAGCGATCCAGTGAGTGTGATGTGGTGGTATTTGTCAACCCCAACAACCCGACCGGTTCGTATATTCCCCCGGAGGAGATCGCTTTCTTTGCCCAACAGAATCCGGAAAAAATTGTTCTTGTTGACGAATCGTTCATCGAGTTTGCAGCCCATCCGGGGATCATCTCCCTTCTTGAGGAGAGCCCGCTTGCCAATGTTATCGTACTCAAAAGCCTCAGTAAAGTACTCGGGGTTCCCGGGCTCCGGCTGGGATTTTTGTACTCCTGTAACAGGGACTTCAATGAATTTGCTATGCGGCGAATCCCGGTATGGAACAGCAACAGCATTGCTGAATTCTTCCTCGAAATCGTCCTCAAGCACCGGGACAGCCTGGCGGTCTCGATCTCTTCCACTATCCGGGACCGGGAGGAGTTCGCGGCCATGTTGTCAGAGATTCCCTGCATACAGCGGGTGATTCCATCCCGGGCAAATTTCCTTGTTATCGAGCTTACAACTACCGTCAGCAATCCGGAGATGATTGTTCCGGATCTTCTTGCGAAAAAATCCATCCTGGTCAAGGATGTCTCCGGTCGTTTTGGCAACGGGAAGCATTATTTTCGGCTGGCAGTCCGGCTCCCCGGGGAGAACCGGAGGCTGGTGCAGTGCCTGCAGGAAATACTCCAGTCTTAATTATTCTCTCATGCCGGGATGTGTCCGCGTTCTTGAGGAAGATGCAGTTTTTTCTGTACCGGATTATTAAGCACATTCAGGGAAAGCATCCCGGAACAAAAGCCCAAAGCATCTCCCATTGTTATGGGAGGGCACCCCTGCTTTTCCAGGAGGGCCCGGGGCCGTTTTCGGCAACCGTTGTGATAAGCCTCCCCGGGCTCCCTGCACAGGATCACGCATATCTGATGAGAGTACGGATATTGAGGCATGGAGCCGGAGACCTGCCCGTTCTGCAACCCTTCCGCAGAGGAGATCGTACGTGCAAACGATCTCTGTTTTGCCCGGTGGGACAAATACCCGGTCAGCCGGGGCCATATTCTTGTCATTCCCTTCCGCCATACGCCGGATTTTTACTCAATGACGCAGGAAGAGAAGGAGGCCACTATCGCCCTGGTATCTGAATGCAGGGAATTCCTTGACCGAAATTTTTCTCCGGGCGGGTATAACATCGGGTTCAATGTCGGCGAAATTGCCGGGCAAACCGTGATGCATTGCCATTGTCATGTGATCCCACGGTATGCCGGGGATGTTGTCGATCCCCGCGGGGGATTACGGGGAGTTGTACCGTGGAAGCAGGTGTATTGAGAGTGACATACTTCCCGGGACAGCCACGACCGGCCTTGAGTTGGAACCGGGGACAGATAATGCCGGGACCGAATTTTTTGTAACCGATAGATAACACCTGGTCTCCCCCATTGACCGGAGCGAAATGCATTTTAAGGCATGAACGGGAAATACGTATCACGCGGACAACCGGCGTATCAGCGGACAGGATAATTCCGTGATGAGACGAAAACGACCCGGGTCCCTGACATTTCCTGCCGGGAACAGGAGAGGGAACAATAACAATGGAGACGAGCGATAAACCTGAAAAAAACCCGGATAATTTTTTCCGGTCTCTTGTGCATGTTGCCCGTTTTTTCAGAAGCGAACTCGTATGCCAGAAACGGAATGTTGCTCTTTTTCTCCTCCTGATAGTTGCGGTATCCCTGGTGGATTTCATCTGCCCGTTTCTGACCCAGCAGTTGATCGATGTGGCTGTTCCCCAAAAAGATCTCTCTGTCGTCCTTTATTATTCAGGAATCATCATCGCATCCCTGATCATTGCAAGCCTGCTGAACCTCGGGGTTGTGCGCTTTGCCGTAGTCATCAAGGAAAAAGCAGTCTATGGCGTCAGCAGGAGACTGATCCGGCATATCCTGGCAAAGGACCCGGCGTTCTTTTACCAGTATCAATCCGGTGACATCATCACCCGGTTCACCAGCGATATGAACCGCATCGGGGACTTTTTTTACGATTACGTTCTCTTCTCGGTTTTTTATTTTATGATCACGGTGTTGTTCATTGTCTGGCTGTATTACCTGAACTGGATCCTGGCAGTCTGCATCTGCGTCTTTCTGGTCATGCATGTCGTAGTGGCTGTCATCATGTACCGCCCGATTATCCAGAATGCCCGGATCGCCCAGGATAAGAACTCCCTCCAGAACGATCTAATCCTCGATATCCTGCATGGTGAGTCCGATATCAAAGTCTACCAGCAGGAATCGGCATTTTTTGACCGGTATAAGCAGAAGGGAAGCGATGTCTGCCAGGCCCAGATCCGGGCATTGTGGATGCGGGATGCATCGTGGTCAATGCTCGACCGCCTTTCCCGGATCACCAACGTCATGCCCATCATTATTGGTTCAGTCTTCATCTGCTACCAGTTCGCGAATGTAACGGTCGGTGTCATGGTCGCATTCATCCAGATCATGTACTACTGCTCCCGGTACGTGTCGTATATTGCGTATACCTCCCTGCGGGGCCTTTTCGTTATTGCCTCCATCGACCGGATCAATGAACTGATTACGGCATATCCGCAAAAAGAGCTACCCCCGGTCCAGGTGGACCAGATCCCGGATTCTGCAACCATCGGATTCCAGGATGTCACCTTTACGTACCCTTCCGGAAAAAAGATATTCGACCGGCTGAACCTGACGATCAAGGACGGGGAAAAGGTTGCCATCATGGCCCCGAGCGGGTTTGGGAAGACCACGTTTGCCCGCCTGCTTCTTGGCCTGAGCGACCCGGATTCCGGAAAGATCTTTTTTGGGGAGAAGGAGATCCACTCCATTCCCCACCAGTTTTATCTCTCGTATTTTTCCTATGTCAGCCAGGATTCCCATCTCTTCCGGCTCAGCGTCCGGGACAATATCGAGATGGGATGGCATTCGCATGATGATATTTCCTTCAACGCCATCCTGGACAGGCTCCATATCCGGGATTTTATCGATGCCCTCCCCCAAAAAGCGGATACGGTTCTCAACAGGGAAGGTCTCACCCTTTCCACGGGACAACAGCAGCGTATAGCCCTGGCACGGGCACTGATCCGGGATCCCCAGGTGCTTGTTGTGGATGAATTTACCTCAGGGCTTGACCGGGTGACAGAGGAGCAGATCCTCGATGATCTCCTGGGCCTGATGAAGAACCAGACCATTATCTGCATCACCCATTCGCCAAATGTTGCAAACCGGATGGACCGGATCATCCTGTTGCACGCACCCGGAGACACGGATGCTGGTGATGATCAGGGAAGCGGGGAGCCACCCGGACCCGTCCAATAGCAACGTTCCCTGTACCCGGCCAATCGCTTTTTTTAAAAAAAAAAATATCCGGATTTTTGTTCCTTTTTTCTGTTTTTCTAAAGGAAAGGTATTATATCGCTAGACAATGATAGAGCAGATAACTACCCAGTCGTAGCCGGTGTGTATCCCTATGCAATGGAAGAGTGTGTTTCCTGTACTTGTGCTGGCACTGATGGTCATGGTCCCGATAGTGTCCGGCGTCAGTGTGTTGAACCCCGTGATCAACCCGACCGGTGATCTCACGGCAGGGACCAATGTCAGCGTTTCGTTCAAGATCGATCTGACTCCTGTCGGGGAAACAACGTTCCCGGCAGAGGATACCCTGCAGATCTACACGGATTTGAATAATGCGAAATGGGGTGTCACGATCATCAAGGACGGGATCGAGCAGCCGGTGCCGCAGGAGTTTGGCCGGAGTGTCTATCTCTCGGGCTGGGTCCTCTCGTACCCGAAGTCAGTAACCGAATCCCTCCGGATCACCCTTGAAGGTTCGGTTCCCTCGGTGACAAAGTCGATGAACAAGACGATCGTGCTCGTGCAGGAGCTCGACCGGAACAATGCGATCATCCCGACAAGCATCGTCACCCGTGAACGGCTCATCATCAACCCCACGGACATGTCCGAGAACATCGCCGTACGGGAAGCCGATCTCAGGACCTACCGGACCCTGATCGATGCCCGGGCCAAAGCAGGCGTGAACACGTCTGCTGCCGAGCAGAAATATTCTGCCGCCCAGGCTGCCATTGATTCGGCAAAGAAAGCAGACTTCTCTGCTGCCCAGGTCTCCTTGAACACGGTCCCGGCTCTTATCGCGGATGGCGAGAAGACCCTTGACAAGGCATGGGCCGAGAAAGAGATCGAGGGTGCGCAGGTCCCGATCACCAAGACTGCCGACCTGATCACGTTCTTCACCGTCAACAAGAGCATGTCAGCTGACCCGCGGGTTGCCATCATCATTGCCAAGAAAGAGACCGCTGACCAGTACCTTTCATCCGCAAAGGACCTGAGCTACCTGGGCAACTACGAGTTCTCGCGGGTCAAGGCGCAGCAGGCCTTCGAGAAAGGCAACGAGTCACTCAACGAGGCAATTACTCTCAAATTATCCTTAACAAAAACCGACAATGGCGGTGGCCTGCCGGCATGGCTGAATACCACGACTATCATCATCGCGGTGGTCGTCATCATCGTCATCGCAATAGCAGCCTATATGCTCCTGCGTAAAACAGACCGCTGGTCTGAATACTGATCCGGGAGCACAACCCGGAACCTTTTTTGTTGTTTTTCCGATTGCTCCATCAGGTATTGCGTTTTGTCCGGACGCTTTGTGGTGTTTTTTCGTGTTTTGGCAGGCGGCTGGTGAGCAGTCCTATCGCATCATGGAGATCCCTGCATGGAGTTCCCTCTCCATCATGGTCAGGGACTGGATGCGTCTGGTAACCCAAAAAAAAAGCCGTGGGGGGGGGTTCAATCATTCCGGCCGAAGCGGTAGATGCCCCGCGGGATCCCGATCTCGAACCGGACACCCTGCCCGCAGACCCCGGTCTCCCGGATGGTCATCTCGGAGACCTCAAGGAGATCGTGGATGAAGAAGAGGGAGAAGCCGGTCGTTGTCCCCACATTGCGCATGAAGAGCTCCTTTTTCTGTTCATCGGCAATCCCCACGCCATCGTCCTCGTAGGCCAGGGTGAGGCCATCGGGGGTTTCGCGGCAGCTGATGTGGATCCGGGTGGCTTTCTTGCCGTGGATCTTGGTGTTGTCCAGCAGGTGTGAAAAGACCTTGGCGATCACCGGGTCGCAGTACACTTCAAGGTCGCCGACATCCACGATCACCTGGATGCTGCCCAGTTCCGCAAGGCTCAGGATCATCCGGAGGGTCTGGTGGAGGTTTACCCACTCCTGCGGGTGAACCCCCATCTCCTGGTACTCCTTGGTATACTGCAGCTGCTGGTGGATGACTTTTAACGCCTCCTCCTCGCTCTGGATGAACTTTTTCATGGTCTCATCCGTGACAAGGTCTTTACTCAGTTCCACGTAGCCCCGCAGGCCCGTCACCTTGTTCTGGATGTCGTGCCAGGCAACGATATTCATCAGCTGCAGCTTCTGGTTGGCGATGCGCAGCGCCCGCTCCTCGCGTTTCCTCCGGGAGATGTCACGCGAGATGGCAATCACGTAGGTCTTCTGGTTGAGTTTGGCAAACTGCGCACTGACCTCAACCGGCAGTTTTGTCCCGTCCCGGCGCTGGACTTCCGTCTCGAACCGGATCTGTCCCTTGGTTAAGAGTTCCATCATGATGGCGCGGGACTTGGTGGGGAGTTCGTGGGTATGGATCTCAAGGAAGGTCTTTTTTACCAGGTTCTCTTTTGTAAGCCCGGTCTGCAGGACAGCGACTTCATTTGCGTCCACGATCCTGCCCGGCATCCCCGAAGCAGTGATCTCGAAGAGATAGATGGCATCGTTTGAGTTCCTGAAGATCAGGTGGAACCGCTCCTCGCTCTCGATCAGCCGCTCCTCGGCCCGCTTGCGGTCGGTGATATCGATGAAACTCTCGAGAAGGTACTGCTCGCCGGAGAATTCTGCGGGCACTACGGTTTTGAGAATCGAACGAGGCCCGTGCACGGTTATGAGGGTCCGTTCGGAGTTGTCAACAGCCTGCCCGAGATCCGTGACCGGGCAGCTGCCCGCTTCGGCCGGGCAGATATACTTGTGGCAGATCGAACCGATGAGTTTGTCCCTGCCCACCCCGATCATCCGCTCTGCTGCGGGGTTGACGTCGATTATGGTGTGGGTCCGGGGATCGATGATGACAAGGCCGGTCTGGACCCCATTGATGATCGTCTGGAGGTATTCCTCGCTGTTTTTGAGGGCAGCTTCAGCCAGTTTGCGCTCCGTGATGTCCCGCGTGACACCGATGACGCCCTGCGGTTCCCCTTCGCTTCCCCGTATAAGGCTGATCACCACTTCGGCCCAGATGGTTGATCCGTTTTTGCACCGGTACTCGAGCTCGAGGACCTGGGGCGCCGGGGGGACGGTTTCCGGCTGGCCGGCCCCGATCCGGGCCAGGACCTCCTCGCGCGATGCGATGAGCCGCTGGAATGAATCGGGGGTAAGGCACTCATCGGCTTTGAGCCGGAGGAACTCCTCCGGAGTATACCCGGTGAGTGCCGTAACGGAAGGGCTGATGTAGGTGAGGTCCATCTCCCGTCCGGCGGTCCAGATCACGTCGCTGACATTGTCCGCGAGCAGGTGGTAATGGCGCTCGCTTTCCCGGACTGCAGCTTCGGCCCGTTTCCGGTCGGTGATATC
>JAAZNH010000364.1 GCA_012798365.1 Methanomicrobiales archaeon
CCGGGAACTGGCAAACCTGGAATCCTCTGGTCTCATTGCCGGGACACGGAAAGGCAACCTGCAGTATTACACGGTCAATACGACTCATTATCTCTATCCGGACCTCCAGAAGATCGTGCTGAAAACCCGGGGGATTGCCGGAATTATCCGCACCACTCTTGCCGCAGAAGAGATTGACTGTGCCTTCATCTACGGTTCATATGCGAAAGGGACTGCACAGGAAAAGAGCGATATTGATGTTTTTATTGTCGGTGGCGTTGCAGAGGAAAACTTAATCCCGCTCATCTATGCCTGTGAGAAGGATACCGGTCGGGAGATCAATTACAACCTGATGACCCGGGAAGAATTTACCCGGCGTAAGAAGACACGCGACCCGTTTGTAAAAAATGTCATGAATGAAGAGAAGATCTACCTCACCGGGACCTGCGATGATTGAAGACCTTGAGCGGGAAGGCCTGATCAAACGGCTCCCGGCCGATCCAAAGAAAGTTGCGGATTCCCTCCTGCATGCCCGTCGCGATCTTGAAGCAGCACGTACGATCCGGAAAACCGATTGTGACTGGACGTATTCCATAGCATACAATGCAGCCCTCCAGGCCGGTCGGGCCCTCATGTTCTCAAAAGGATACCGCCCGGACGGATCGTATCAGCATATCGCCGTAGTCCGGTTCGCGGCATTGTTTCTCGAAGAACCGGACGCGATCCAGTTCGAACGGATGCGGCGAAAACGCCATACGGCAGTGTATGAATCGATTGGTTCCATGTCAGAAACAGAGGCTGATTCGGCTGTCCGGTATGCAGGCCTGCTGATCAGGAAATGTGAAGAGATCATCAACCGGTAACGGTAGAATCCGGACCGGCACTTCGCGAAAGTTCCGAACCTGCAGGTAACCGGATACTAATCCACATTTTTTAAAAACGGGATATCTCAGTCCGGCCCCCTCCTCCCATGACCAGAGAGTATTTCTCCCGGTGCGGGATACCGGGTACCAATGAAGTGCCGGAACATTCTCCTCGTCCTGCTCGTGCTCGGGATCACCCTCGCTGCCGGGTGCACCGGTCCCGCCTCCCCGGGTCCTGCCCCCGTTGCAACGCAAACTCCGGTCAGCCCGCCGGCCACGGAACCGGCAACCCCGGAGGCAACCCGCTCCCCCGTGACCACGGAACGCACACTCATCCCGATGAAGACGGAGATCGACAACGGTCCATCGCAGGTGATCGCCGACCCGCCGTTCATCGACCACCTCAATGTCCGCAAGCGCACCTTCTCGTACCCGATAGCCAACTGCATCATGCAAACTGCGTTCCCGGCCGTCATCACCGATACCTATGGTATGAAACCCGGCATTCCCCGGATCGGGTATGTCACCGGAGACGACTACGAATACTTCCTCTGGAAATACACGGAAGGAAATGTTGAGGACAGCCAGCTGAAGATGCCGGTGGCCTGCTACGGAAAGGAGACGGAGCCCATGTGGAATTTCGTGGAAGTCCGCACGGTCCTGGTCCCCCATAACCTCAAACCGGCCAACTACACGATCACCTACAATGTGGAGTCCGGGGGAAAGGTCATCGCGAAGTTCCCCGAGACCCGGCAGCTGAAGTTAGAGACCCCGGTCTCGATGGGCATCTACATCCCGATGAAGGCAAGTGAAGTGGACCTCATCGATGGCGTCTCGCTCACGTTCACCCGGGTCTGACCGGGCACCTGCCCTGGTTGTGACGGGCACCGGGTGGACCGGCAGTAACTCTTTTTTCCCGTGACCTGGTAGAGCGGGGACCGGGCCGGCACAACACGTTTTTTTTTCTGGCAGATTCTGTAAAGAAGGAAACACGGATTATCGGTATTGTCTGGTCTCTATCCGGTTTTGTGAAAAAAACCAGGTTGCGGGATCAGTGGTCTGCGGGAACAGCCCGTCATTTTCTCTCGCTGCCAGGATGGAACAATTACCGGTTCACCGGCCCAGCCCGGTCCCTATCCGGCTTCATACGAAAACAGCGTGCAGGATCAGTGATCGGCCGGCACCCGCCAGGCCCCGTCCGGCACCCGGATCTCGAACCGGACCCCTTTGCCCGGCTCCCCGCACTCGCGGATGGAAAAGCCGGTGATGGAGAGGATCTCCCGGACTAAAAAGAGCCCGTAGCCGGTATTTTTGCCAAAGCCCCGCTCGAAGATCTGCTCCTTCTCTTCCTCCGGAATCCCGATCCCGTCATCCTCGTAGATGAGCGTCAGGCCCTGCTCCTTCTGCTGGTAGCGGAACGTGATGGTGGTCACCCGGTTCCCGTGCCGCAGGGAATTGTCAACCAGGTTTGCATACACCTTCTCGATGAGGAGATCGGTGAAGAGTTCCAGGGTTCCGGTTTTGATGACCAGCGAAGCCCCGTCCTTGTCCGTGGTGGCAAGGGCTTTTGTCACCATCTCCTCTACGTTAGTCCACTGGGGCGGCTGGAGACCGATGGTCTGGTAATCGCGGGTGAAGACAATCTGCCGGCGGATCGTGTCGGCAACCTGCTCTTCCTGCCCGATCAGCTGCAGGTGTTTTTCATCACCAGTCATCTTTTTGGAGAGCCCGATATAGGAGGAGAGGATCGTGAGCTGGTTGAGGATGTCATGCCGGGTCACGCTGTTGAGGAGCATGATCTGTTTTGTTGCCCGCTGGACGGCCTCATCTGCCCGCTTGTATTGGGAAATATCGTGATTGACGCCAAAGATGATGCCGGACTTCCGGTCGTATTCGGCAAGCGAGTTGATGCTTAAGACCGCCCCGTCCGTGGGCCGGCGGATTTTATACTCGATATCGTAGGGCCGGTTGTCCTCGACCAGGTCCCGGGTTGCCTGCCGGATCAGCGGATGGTACTCTTCAAGGATGAGCGAAAAGATCTGCGCAACCGGAAACTCCCGGCCCGAGACGCCGTAGAGTGCCTGGGCTCCTTCAGAGAGTATGACTGTTTTTGAGTCGCGGTGGTATTCCCAGTTGCCAAAGTGTGCCACACCCTCGGCCCGTTTCAGCCGGGCTTCGTTCCGGGCAAGCGCTTCGCCGGCCTTCCGGCGCTCCTCGATCTCTTTCTGGAGGGCATCGTTGGTCTTTACGAGCGCAGCGGTCCGGAACCGGACTTCCTCCTCGAGCTGCTGCTGGTACTCCTTCATCGCGGTGATATCTTCCAGGAGCACCCCGGCCCCGTGGCTTTGGTCTTCGAAGACCAGCGGGATCACTTTCATCCGGAAATACCGGGCTGCATCCCCGGGCCGTACGACCATCTCGAATGTGGCAGTCTGACCTTCGAGCGCCTGCTTGATTGCAGCCAGGTGCTCGTCAGAAACGTACGGGGCAAGGAGCGAGTGTTCGATCCGGGTGCCCCGGATATCCTCGCGCTGGAGGGAGAACGCTTCCAGGAAGGGTTCGTTCACTTCCCGGATGAAGAGCTCGGCATCGAGGATCAGGATGAGGTCCGAGGCAAGGCTGAGCAGGTTGGTTAAGGGAAGGCGCTGGGAGAGGTAGAAGAGTTTTGCCCGGCCCAGTTCCCGCAGCTCGGCCTGGCCGGCCACCAGCATGTTGTTGAGGTATTTGGCAGCGGTGGGCCTGCTGATACTGAGAAGCCGGGAGACCTCATCGATGGTCAGTCCCTTGGGATAGTCCCGGAGTATTGCAATAATCCGGGAAAGCTCGCTCTCTTTCTCGCTCATAGGCCTGCTCGCGTTATTGAGTAATTGGCTTCGGTCAATATAAATTGCTGTTGGTTTTCACAAATGAGAACTCTCAATATTTTCTTACAATAGTTTTCATTGAAGCTAAACTTTAAATACTTTAATGGAATATGGATATGTGCCACAAGAAAATGCTGTATCGGATGTGTGGTAACGGACGGCGCAGGGGCCGGGTGCGGGTGGACTGCACACAGCCCCGGAATGCGCTGATGAGGATTACAATGATGAAACCCAGTGCAGGCAGGAGCGGGATCGAAATGCTGCGTATCTTAGAGCGTTTCCAGAAAACCGGATTTTCAGATTTCCCGGTCGTGGAGAAACGGGCGCTGGTACGCAGGGACCCGGTGCACGGGGATTATGAACCATCCCCCTGCCCGAAATTTCCGGTTGCGGAGTAACCGGATTACCGGCACCGGGTTGGATTACCAAGGTATGAGTGGAGTGAGATGCGAAATGTCGTTTATCGATGATATGAAACTGAGCAGGAAGCTGATAGGCGGGTTCCTGGTTATTCTTGTGCTGATGATGGGAATAGCAGTGATCGGGTACACGGGCCTTGAAACATCAACAAAGGCCTCCGACGATCTCTATACCAATCACATGCTTGCCGCAGAACATCTTGCAGCAAGCAATGCGGCCAGTGAAAACTACCGCGGCAACCTGTACCGCTATGTCTATGTCCCCTCATCACGGGCAGACATGAAAGTTACCATGGAGAAACAGATCGGGACCATCAACGAAGAGATGGCTGCGTATGGAAAGACGGATCTGAGTGATGGAGAACGGGCCAACCTTGCCCAGTTCGATGTGGCATTCGAGAAGATGCAGGCAGGGTACTCGCGGATCATGAAGGATGCCGATGCCAACAATATGGATGCGGTTGCCGCGGAGATGGACCCCGGCAGCGAGACCATGAAAGCCCGGGCTGAAGCAATCGGGAAGATCCAGCTGGCAACAAAAGAACTGAACACCCTGGCTGAAGGGGTTGCCACGGACATGGCGGCTACCAACTCCCGGTCCACTACCATGATGATCATTGCATCGCTCGTTGCCGTTATTGCCGGGCTTGGCATTGCCATCTACCTCTCAAACAGCATCACCGGCCCGGTCGCCCGGGTTGCAGAAAACCTGCAGGAACTCAGCAAGGGTCACCTCGGCAACCGGCTCCGGATGGACCGGAAAGACGAGATCGGTGAAATGGCAGCAACCATGGACAAGTTCTCTGACGACCTCCAGAACTCGGTGGTCGGGATCATGAAGAAGATCGCTGACGGTGACCTCTCGGTGGATGTCCCGGTAATGGATGCAAAGGACGAAATCGGCCCGGCACTCAGGACCACGATCGACACCCTCCGCTCCCTGGTTGCAGAAGCAAACATGCTCTCGCGTGCAGCGGTCGACGGCCAGCTCTCGACCCGCGGGAACACCGACAAGTTCCGTGGCGGGTACCGCGAGATTGTCAGCGGCGTGAACCAGACCCTTGACTCGGTTGTTGCCCCGGTCAATGAAGCCATGCGGGTGTCTGAGCAGTATGCAAAGGGCAACTTCCAGGCCCGCGTAAGCGAGGACCTTGTCGTGAAGGGTGACTTTGTGAAGTTCAAGGATGCCCTCAACAACATCGGCATCCAGGTCTCAAAGGCCCTGCAGACCGTCAACCAGCAGGTCGGCGATCTTGCGGCAAGTGCTGAAGAAGCCAACGCGAGTGTTGAGGAAGTCAGCGCAGGATCCGCCCAGGTGGCCAAGAACGCAAGCGGCGTATCGGTCAATTCCGAGAAAGCAACCGAAGGGATCCAGCAGGTCCAGAAGGCCATGGAAGATCTCTCGCGCACGATCCAGGACGTTGCCACCAAGTCCGAGGCGGTTGCCAAGATCGTCCAGGACACGACCAACTTCAGTAAGGAAGGCATGGAGCTTGCGCAGAAGACCGAGCAGGGCATGCAGGGTATCACGAAGTCAAGCAATGACGTGAACCAGATCATCGGCGAGATCAAGGACCAGATGGACAAGATCAGCGAGATCGTCAACCTCATCACGGACCTTGCGAACCAGACGAACCTGCTTGCGCTCAACGCAGCCATCGAAGCAGCCCGGGCCGGCGACGCAGGCCGCGGCTTTGCCGTGGTTGCAACGGAAGTCAAGTCCCTTGCGGTTGAGTCACGGGCATCGGCAGAGCGGATTGCCGAGATGATCGACAACCTCCAGCGCCAGACCCAGAATGCCGTTGACGCGGTAACCGCTTCCAACTCCGGTGTCAAGGAAGGCAGTGCAGCGCTGCAGGAGACGCTGACCAGCTTCAACAAGATTGTCAATGCAATCGACAAGATCAGCCAGAATGTGAGCGAAGTTGCCGCAGCAGCTGAAGAGCAGGCAGCCTCGGTTGAGGAAGTCACGGCAAGCATCAACGAGGTCAACGGCCTCATGCTGGATACCACCAAAGAGGCAACCGATGCTGCGGCGGCAAGCGAGGAGTCGAGTGCCGCAATCGACCAGATCAGCAAGGTTGTTGCCAATGTCAACAACATCGTCGACAAAGTGACCAAGGAAGTCTCGCAGTTCCGGGTCTGATGCAGGAGCGGGTAGCGATGACAAAAGCCTCAGAACAAACCCGGGATGCAGGGGCCGGCACGGTGCCGGTATCCCTTTCCCCGGCGGTGCCTGACACTAAAGGCCGGCACCAGGCCGGCAAGCTCCAGGTTGTCGAGTTCCTTCTCGGCAGGGAGCATTATGCGGTGGATCTCTTCGATGTGCGGGAGGTTGTGGAATTCACGAGCATCACCCAGCTCCCCAACACCCCCTCCTACATGAAAGGCATCATCGATCTCCGCGGCGAGATCACCACAATCATCGACCTCAAGGAGCGGCTCCATATCGGCGAGAAGTCCGACCAGCCCCTGGAGAACAGCCGGATCATTGTCCTTGACGAGAAGATAACGAAAGCCAAGA
>JAAZNH010000365.1 GCA_012798365.1 Methanomicrobiales archaeon
CAACGCGTTCATGCGGCTGGCGGATATGGCGGAGCGGAAAGCTGCCGGGCAGGAACCGTCCCACGAGGAGTGGGGCTTCCTGGGGCAGTGCGAGGAGAGAGACGATCTTTTCGGCGACATCGAACCGGCGTGGTTCGGCCGGCTCGAAAGCCCCCTGCGTGGTTTTGTTCCGCCGTAAAAACCTGGATATTGCCGGTATGATCCGGACCACCGGGGCCGTGAAAGGCTATGGGGGGACCGGCCTTAGCCCACCCCCCCCAAAATTGTTAGGGGGGTGGGGTACCCCCGGCCCCCCCTTTCACGGAATCACCTTCGGGCGCAATCAAAGTACTCGGATATCATATACCGCATGCCACTGGGCCGGTGAATACGAACGGACTACCCGTTCTGCAATGAGTTCCCCGCGAAGCTCACAGATCCGGGCGGTATGCTCACCTTCCGAAGAAACAAGTGAGTAGAAATGAATGATGCCACCAGGCCGGCAGAGCCGGAATGCCTCCGGCAGAAATTCCGTGCCGGACAAGGGCAGGTTCATGATAATGCGGTCGAACCTCCAGGACAGGACCTCTGCTAGCCTGCGGGAATCCGCTACAACCGGCAGGATATTTTCCACACGGTTTATCCGGCAATTCTCCAGCATCAGGACAACAGCCTGCGGGTTGAGGTCGCAGGCAACAACAAGCGAAGCCCGCCCGGAAAGGGCGATCGCAAACGGCCCGACACCGGCGAACATATCGAGAATGACTTCCCCCTCCTGCACCTGCTTTGCAATGCGCTGCCGTTCCGTGGAGAGCCGGGCTGAGAAATAGGCTCCCGCCAGGTCAACGGTAAAGTGGTGCCCGTGCTCGATCACCTCGGTCCGGGTGGTCGGGGCTCCGGCAAGGATGGTGAACTCGCGGGTGCGGTATTCCCCGGTCACTTCACCCTGAGCATATACTGCGGTGTGGAGCGACGGGCGCGAGGCAAGGATCTTCTCAGCGCCGGCCGGGTCATTGTCCTGCAGGATGGCAATTCCGCCCACCAGTTCATGGCGGGGCAGGGGTTCGCGGCCCGGGTGCGCCTCGAAACTATACAGCCCGGCTCCTTCACGGGGGCCGTTCAGGGGCAGGATGAGATCGCTGCCATCGCGCAGGACTTTGAGCATCGGATCGAGCGCGCCCTCCCGTATCAGCGCCTGCCGTATCGTCTCTCCGTCCCGCGCCGGGACCCGTAGTCCCCACTGCTCAACGCTCATCTGACCACGTATATCATAACAGTATACGCACTAACCATTAATCATGGCTGATGATGCCGGGCAGCAGGATACAAAAAAGAACGGCGCAATGCCAGGCCGGGACAGCGAGAGAGACATGTTAGTCAAGAACAGGCTCCGGGACGGTTCGCTCAAGCTCTATGAGCTCGACAGGGAACTCTCTCCTATCGATGCGATCCGGGTCCGGCGCGAGTATATCGAGGCCGAGACCGGGACAAAGATGGAGAATGTCGGGATCTTCTCCATTGATGTCGAACGGGTCGTGAAGCGGAACTGCGAGAACATGATCGGTGCCGTGCAGGTGCCCGTGGGGGTTGCCGGCCCGGTACAGGTGAACGGTGTGCACGCGCAGGGCAGCTACTGGCTGCCGCTTGCAACCACCGAAGGCGCCCTTATCGCATCGGTGAACCGGGGCTGCAGCGCCATCACAAAAGCCGGTGGTGCCGATGTCCGCATCATCCATGACGGGATGACCCGGGCACCGGTCTTTGCCACGGACAGCGTGGCCCATGCCGTGCAGGTCTGCGACTGGGTGAAACTCCACCGCGATGAACTCAAAACCCTTGCCGAGAGCACCACATCGCACGGGAAACTGTCGGATATTGTCACGTTCATTGCCGGAACAAGCGTCTATGTCCGGCTGGAGTTTGACACAAAAGACGCCATGGGCATGAACATGGTCACCATTGCAGGCGGGAAAGTCGCCGACCTGATTGCCCAGGCAACCGGAGCGCGGCTTATCGCCCTCTCCGGCAACATGTGCACAGACAAGAAACCTGCGGCAATCAACGGCATCATGGGCCGGGGCCGCAGTGTCGTTGCCGGCATCGCACTCACGCACGAGCTTATCAGCACTGTGTTCAAGACCGATGCCCGGAGTATCGCCGAGGTCAACTACCGGAAAAACCTCGTTGGATCAGCCCGTGCAGGCGCAACCGGGTTCAACGCCCATGCCGCCAACGTGGTTGCTGCCATGTTCATTGCCTGTGGGCAGGATGCCGCCCACGCCATTGATGGCAGCACATGCATTACGACCGTGGACCTCACGGAAACCGGCGCATATATCGCTATAACCCTGCCCTCCCTCCCGGTCGGGACCGTTGGCGGGGGGACAAGCGTTGACACCCAGCAGGAATGCCTCCGTCTCCTCGGCGTTGCCGGCAGCGGAACGCCCCCCGGGACGAATGCCAGGAAGTTTGCCGAGATTATCGGCACCGCAGTCCTTGCCGGCGAACTCTCGCTCCTTGGCGCCCTTGCCGCCCAGCACCTTGCCCGCGCCCACCAGCAGCTGGGCCGGGGATAACCTCTTTTTCACGCACCGGCGGGGATAAGCTGCCGCGCTGAACGATAATCGCGTGATCGCATATTCCTCTGGTGCCTCACGCTGGATGATGCATGACGGCCCGGGATACCCAGCCAGATGGCCGTTCAGAACCAGATGAACCCGGCCGATACGTCCGGGTGCGCCTCACGATTGTGCAGCACGATGTGCATCCGGACATCCATGTACATTTTCAGGAGCAGGAAGACAACAAGCAGGGGAAGGACGGTCTCGATCCCGATCAGCTGGAGGAATGCTGCGATCATCCCGCCGATAATCATCGTCAGGTGCATGGGTACGATGCGGTTGTAAGGTATGAGGATCGCCATAGCCATATAATCGCCTCCCCTTTTTTCCGTCCTGTTGTGAAAGAGAAAAGAGAAGAGGTGGCTGAGAAAAAAGATACCGCAGATGATCCCACCGCTCCCCGCCATGTACTCCACCGGCCCGAACTCACCTTCGTAAAAAAAGAGGAAGTAGTAGAAGAGGTGAAAGAGGCCGTAGTGGAACAGGAAGAAACCGGCCACGAGGATCTTGTAGGTCCAGACCCTGCCCCGGCTCGCAACCGGGCCCCGCCCGGTCCACTCCTCCGCCTTGCCCAGCTCTTCGGCAAGAAGTGCCGTGTCCGCAGTGAGGAGCTTGACGGCACTGAACAACCCGATGATGATACTCTGCAGCCAGAACGTAAAGAGGATGGTTGCCGTATCCCAGTTCTGCAGGATGGCAAGCCCGATGGTGACGAGGTTGGCAATAATGAGGCCGATGACCGGAGGAGTCAGGTCAGATCCCGTGGGAAGGACGCGTTTAAAAACGGGCGGGAGATTCATATCGCTATGCTTGAGATTGGCGCCCGAAAACAAGGTTGTTGTGGTTCACCCGGAATAAAAAGAATGACGAAATATGGTACAAATATTCGGAAAAAATGCAGGCTGTTCAATTTTTCATGAATGAAAAAGGGATTATTACTGTTTTGTCCGCTTGTCCGGGAAGAGCTCGTCAAACGTCTTCTCATCACGGTTCATATACTTGAACGCTTTGATGCGGCCGGTCTTCCGCCCGACCCAGTAAATGATCATCGGCAGGAACAAGACCGGTATCGACAGATAGAGCGAGCCGGAGAGTTCCGGATTGAATGCGAGAACAACAAGGGCGATGACCTCAAGGACAACCCCGATAATGACCGGCATCCAGGGAGAGAGGGGTGCCGGGGCGATGATATCCGCATCTGTGTACCCGCGTTCATAGATCCGCTTACGGAACATGACCTGGGCCACGCAGATCGAGATCCAGCAGATTGCACCGGTGAAGGCCGAGACGGAAAGGAGCCAGATGTAGAGCTGGCCCTCCCCGTTGGTGAACCACCAGAGGGAGAGGACAAGCCAGCAGCACGCCAGTGTCACCAGGGTCCCCACCATGGGAACGCAGTTCCGGTTCAGCTTCGAGAGGAATTTCGGGGCCATACCTTCCACGGACAGCCCGTACAGGGCGCGGACCGCCCCGTAAAAGCCGCTGTTGGCGCAGGAGAATGCCGCGGTCAGGACAATGAACGAGAGGATCGCGGCGGCTTCCGAAAAGCCATACTTTGCAAGGGCCGTTGAGAAGACACTGTCGGTCAGACCTGCTTCAGCGTACGGGATGATGAGGATCAGGAAGAGGATTGGGAGAATGTCAACACGGATGATCCGGTGTACTACCTGCCGGCAGGCCTTTGGTACGGTCTTTTTCGGGTCCTGGGTCTCCGCTGCGGCAAGGCCGACAATCTCCGAACCCTGGAAGTTCACCAGGATCAGGGCCATGTTCGCAACGAGGATGAACCATCCGGCCGGGAAGAACGCATCATACATGCTCTGGTCAGAGGGAAGAACAACACTTGTGCCAATGAAACCTGCGGTTCCAATCAGACCAAGGACGATCAGGGCAGCGACTGCACAGAAGATCACGTTGTGGGCGATCTTGACAACCGCAAGGGTGCTCTCCACCCAGCCGAACCCGCCGACCTGGATCAGGTTCAGGATGGTGATCAGGACAAGGAATGCAACCGCCCAGAGTACAACCGGCACCTGGGGTGCAAAGACATGCATGATGATCCCGCCCGCCACGGCTTCTGATGGGATATAGGCACACCAGTTAAACCAGTAACTCCAGCCGGTACCGACAGCCCAGGTGGGCGAGATGAACTCCGCGGAATAACTGATGAAGTTGCCCTGCCTTGGGATATTGACCAGCAGTTCGGCAAACGACTGCATGACCGTATAGATGATCAGGCCCCCGATTGCGTAAAGGAGGAGGACACTCGGGCCCATCTCGGAGATCAGGTATCCTGTCCCGAGGAAATAACAGGAGCCGATAATTCCGCCGATGGCAATCAGGTTTGCCATCCAGGGTTTGATACCCCGGCTCAGGCCGAACTCGCCCATGGGGGGCAGGGGGTCGCGCGGCGGATGGTGGTGTTCAATACTCTCCTGTATATCCTGTTTCTGGCGTTCCGGGTCCGGGAAGATATTCTCTGTAGCATCGTTCCCGTTACGAGAGGATTCCGGGGTCTTGTCGCTGCTGGTCACACGGCATTCACTTGGTTCCTTTCTGGATACCACAGTGGTAAACAATGCAGGGAAAAAACATTTTTCTTTTTTTCCTGCTGCACCACGCCGTTAAAATACGACTTCAGGTTACCAGAAATGGCAAAATATGACTGGAGGTTTCCCGGACGGGAATCCGGTCGCTGAGCGGCAGGTTCAGAACCGGAACCACTTCATCATGACCAGCGCATCCTCTCCGTTGGAATAATAGCTGTCAATGCCAAAGACGTTCTGGTATCCCATGCGCTGGTAAAACTTCTGTGCCACGGTATTGGATACGCGCACTTCGAGCTGGACACCGGTTGCGAGTTCGAGGGCGAACTGCTGTTCTGCGCGGCTGACTAGCTGCCTGCCGATGCTGCGGTTCCGGAACAGGGAACTCACCGCAAGGTTGCACAGGTGCCCATAGATGTTCTCGCCGGTATCTTCAAGGGCCCCGACAACAAATCCTGCAACAGCACCATCACAGACAGCAACAAAATACGTGGTGGGATAATACGCCAGGGCTTCAAGAAAGACTCCCTGTTCCCAGGGGTCAATAAATGATTCCTTTTCGATAGCAACGATTGCACCAATATCCGTTGGCACAGCTCTTCGGATATACGGCTGGACCGGGGGTATCATTTCGCGGGGCCTGATCATGGAAGTTCCGCAATATTCGTGGCAAATATTCGTTCCTTCTTTCACATCAAGGTTTTCTGCACCAGTCCATGTGGGGGATTATATGGTTTCACGCCCAATCTTGAGAGCAGATCGAATCGGTCTCATAACAAGAAGGTGTGGGTGAATGGTCAGGATTTATCGTTTTGCCGGGGTACGGCCGGAGCGTTCGGAAGCCCAGGCAATTGCCGCTGTCCCGTACGATGTCGTCACCAAGGATGAGGCACGCACAATTATCAGTAAAAATCCCCGGAGCTTTTTACGGGTAAGCAGGACGGATGCAGAGCTTGTCAATATTCCGGTAGACGACCCGCGGATCTACGAGCGGGCAAAGGAAAATTTTGAGGAGCTCATGAAAAGCGGCGAGATGCTGCGCGACCCGGAACCGGGCATGTATTTGTACCGGGTCCGGCAGAATGACGAGGAGTTCCTCGGCCTCTGCTGCTGCCTCGACGTCGACGATTACCGCAATACCAGCATCCGCCGCCATGAGCTGACCCGCTATGACAAGGAGGAGGACCGGACCCGCCATATCGGAACGACAAAAACCCATAACGGCCCGGTTGTCCTGCTGTACCGCGATTCCGGCAACACCTTCGCTTTCATCAAATCACTCATTTCGCCCCAGACGGTGCCGGATGCTGAAGTGAAGGGTGCAGACGGCGGAATCCACCAGATTTACCGCATCACTGACGCTTCTGCCCTGGACCGGCTGGAGAAGACCTTTGCCGATATCCCGGCTCTCTATATCGCTGATGGCCACCACCGGGCAAAATCCGCGGTCAATGTTGCCGACCGGCGCATTGTTGCCGGGCTGCCCGCTGACGGGGAAGTCTCGCGGTTCATGGGTGTCATGTTCGCCCACAACCGGGTCAGGATCCATGGCTACAGCCGCCTGCTCGTGGACCTGGGAACGTTCAGCCACAACACATTTTTGGAAAATCTGGCAAAATATTTCGAGGTAAAACCCTACGGGCGGGTGAATGGACGCGAGTTCAATATCCGGCCGAAGTGCACAAAACCCGAGAATTATCACATCGTCCACATGTACCTGGGCGGGGAATGGTACGAGTGTACCCGCCCGGTTGACAAGAAAGCAAAACCGCTCGATGCGCTGGATGTTGCGGTCCTCCAGACATATGTGCTGGAAGGCCTCCTGGGGATAAGCGACCCCCGCGGGGATGCCCGGCTCCAGTACCTTGGCGGTGCGCGGCCGGTTGCGGATCTTGAGAAACTCGTTGACATGGGCGAGTACCAGCTTGCGTTTGCCATGCAGCCGGTCAAGGTCGATACCGTCCTCTCGATTGCTGATGCCGGTGGTGTCATGCCCCCGAAATCAACGTGGTTTGAGCCAAAACTTCTTAGCGGGCTTGTTGTCCACACGTTTGATTGAAGATCAAACCCCCCATCTTTATTGTTTTCCAGCGGCAACGGTTGAGGGTATGATCACCATCGCCCTCCCCAAAGGCAGTCTTGAGGCACAGACCCTCCAGCTCTTCAAGGAAGCAGATCTTGAGGTCAAGAGAACCGACCGCGATTATAATCCCTGTATCAACGATCCCCGCATCGGAAAAGTCAAGATTCTCCGTCCGCAGGAGATCCCCACCTATGTTGACAAGGGATATTTCGATCTCGGCATCTCCGGTCTTGACTGGATCACGGAGACCGGCTCTGATGTTGTTGAAGTGGCAAACCTTTCCTACAGCAAGACCGGGGAAGGCAACGTCAAGATCGTTGTCGCGGTCCACCGCGACGAGCCTATCGAGAACGTCACCCAGATCCGCCCCAACAGCCGGGTTACGACAGAATACCCGGAGCTGACAAAGAAGTTCTTTGCCGACCTGAAAATCCCGGTCCAGATGTTCCATTCCTACGGTGCGTCAGAGGCAAAAGTCCCTGACCTGATGGATGTTGTCGTTGACCTTACCGAGACCGGCACAACTCTCCGGAAAAACGGTCTTAAGATCATCGGCCAGATCATGGAGTCCCACACCGCGATCATCGCGAACAAGCAGGCCTGGGCAGACCCCCGGAAAAGAAAGGAGATCGAGGAGATCAAAACGCTGCTCTTTGGTGTCATCGATGCCCGTCACCGTGTGCTCCTGACAATGAATGTCCCGACGGCCTCCATGGAGCGGCTGGTGGCAGCTCTCCCGGCCATGAAGACCCCGACCGTCAGCCGGCTGCACGGGATTGATTATTACAGTATCCAGACCGTTGTGAAGAAGAGTGCGGTCAACGGCCTCATCCCCAAACTGAAAGAGTACGGCGCGGAAGATATCCTGGAGATCCCGATAACCAAGATTGTGCCCTGAATTGTCAATCGGGGACCATTTTTTCGCGTTTTACCGCGGGCAATGACGGGAGACCAGACTAATTCTTTTTTCTAGGTAATGAAGGTTGTTACCAAGCGATTTCCTTTGATTTTGCTCCGATACCCAAAAGTCGGGAATTTCTGAAGAAAAAACCAATATATATATCTGGTGAATTCCCATATGCCATTAAGGAAGATTATGCGCAGTCTTTTCGTTACCACCGGGATCATCGGGCTGCTTCTCATTGCCTGTTTCACCAGTGCATGTGTCTCCCCGTTTGGCCAGGAAACACCTCCCGCCGCGCCCAATGCAACCCCTTCTGTTAACGTTGGCGTGGTTCCGGTGGAGATGACACCGGAACCCAGGCTTGTGAGTTATTCTGATGCAAAAGCCAGATTCAAGGATAGTAATTTACAGTCCCTGAACCCGTTCACGAATATGAGCAGGATTATGTTTGTCCGCGGGGGGAATGTTGACGGAGCCGGGAATGCCGAGTACTGGATATTTGCTGTTTCAAAAGGCGACACCAGCGAGTTACGGATATTCAGTAATTCCGGCTGGTCGGTGAGCCCGTGGAATAAACCCCTCAATACCCAGGAGATTGACCTGAACAAGGTAGTTTCCCCGGTACAGATATTAAAAAATCTCAG
>JAAZNH010000366.1 GCA_012798365.1 Methanomicrobiales archaeon
CGGGCATCTTCACGGCAGGGAATTATAATCTTGTGGCGGTCCCGACCCTCATTGCCCGGGACATAACAAGGACGGTCGGGCTTGGAGATATCCTTTCATCCACCGCGTTTGTGTACGATCCCTTCTGAACGGGGCGGCACGGCTCCAACCGGATTTTGTCCGGGAGCGCATGAATTCCCGTATCCGCACCGACGCATCGTGATTTTGACAATCCGGGGAATTTGCGGGAGAATGGTTCTGTGGAGAATATCGGTATATATATTTTTCATACTTTTGCTATTATTACGATGCGAACATTTAATTACTGGTGGCTTGCATGTAACACTGCTGGGCACGAGTGTAACTGCACAACACCATTGACACCAAAAAACGATACAGGAACCCTGTGCATGAACCACCATCTCGCTGCCACGCGGGAGTGCACAAGATATGGCTGATATTTGTATGGGTTTTGAAGTCCACCAGCCATTCCGGCTGAACAGGCATTTTGAACCGGACCCAAAACTCAAGAAAAAAGATCTCTTCGATCGCTACTTTGATTCGCTCAACAAGGAGGTTCTCCTCCGCGTTGCCGACAAATGCTACAACCCGGCAACACAGCTGATCCTTGAGAAACTCGACGACGGGAATTTTGCCTGTTCTTTCTCGCTATCGGGTACACTCATCGAGCAGCTCGAGCGGTGGAGCAAGGATACCCTTGAGCTCTTCAACCAGGCGGCACGGCATAAAAACTGTGAGGTTATCGGCCAGACCTACTATCACAGCATAGCCAGCTGCTTTACCGATAAGACAGAATTCAGAGAGCAGGTGCGGCTCCATTCGGACCTGATGTACGAGCAGTTCCGCGTCCGCCCGACCATCTTTGAGAATACCGAGTTCACCTTCAACAACGATATTGCCGCCACGATCAAGAGCATGGATTTTTCCGCCATCTATACTGAGGGCGTGGACCGGATCCTGGCCGGCAGAAGCCCCAACCATATTTATGCATGCAGGGATATTCCCGTCCTGTTGCGCAACACAACCCTTTCAGATGACATTGCCTTCCGGTTTGCCAACCCGTCCTGGGAGCGCTACCCCCTGACTGCTGACACCTATGCGGGCTGGGTTGCCGCATCACCGGGCGACATCGTGAATGTCTTTTTGGACTACGAGACTTTTGGCGAACACTTCTGGAAAGAGACCGGCATCTTCGATTTCCTCCGGGCACTCCCCGATGAACTGGCCACACGCAACACAACATTCCGCCTCCCGTCGGATGTTGTTGCAGCCCATCCCCCCTCAGGCACGCTGGATGTCAGGGAAAGCATCTCCTGGGCAGATCTTGAGAAGGACACGTCAGCCTGGATGGGCAATGACCGGCAGAAGACCGCGTTCCACGCCATCCAGAATGCCCGGCCCTACGCTGTCGATAAACCTCTCTGGCGGTACCTCCAGACAAGCGATCACTTCTACTACATGGCATCGAAATACGGCACCTGCGGGGAAGTCCATGCCTACTTCAGCCACCATGATGCCGATGAGGCATTCAGGACGTTCATGAAGGTGCTCTCCCACATGGAGGGGCGCACGATCAAGGTGATGAAGAACCGGAAGTCCGCAAAGACCCTCCGGGTCCTGCCACCCGAGCAGGCATTCCATTTCGCCGGCCCGGCAGGCTTCATCGGCCACACGGCCTACAGCCTCGACCAGTTCGAGGAACTCCTGCACATCGTACCCAAGGACTCGATCCAGCACCATGTTGCCCGCAAGGATTTCATCCACTGGATCTCCGATGTGCTCGAGGACCAGCGCCTTGCCGAGTCCATCACCGGTCTTGCGGAACGGCACGAGATCATAATGGCAGTCAGGCAACGGAGGGAACTCTTATGGAGTCATATAAGGTAGCATTCTTCTGCTGGGAGTCCATGTACGCCGAGCGGGTCGGCGGTCTTGCGAGTGCAGCCACCAATCTTGCCGAGACCCTGGTGAAGCAGAACCATGAAGTCCATTTCTTCACCCGGGGCATGATCCCGGACAAGGAGATCAATGGCGTGCA
>JAAZNH010000367.1 GCA_012798365.1 Methanomicrobiales archaeon
TCAACGTTCTCTTCCGTCATTGTCATAACGATAGCTGCGTGTCTGATCATTGCCGGGTTTGTCGGCCTTACTGCCCTCTCGCTCAATTCCGTGGTGGCCGACCTGCCCCAGTACCAGCAGGATTTCAATGCCCGGCTTGCCGATGTATCGACAATGCTGGCACCGTTAGGCGTGTCCGATCTTGTCAGCACCCCGCCCTCGCTTGACTTTGGGGATGTACTATCTTTTGGTGTATCGAGTGCAACCGTGGCCGGTGACATGCTGATGTTCCTGTTCTTTGTCGGCGTGCTCTCGTTTTTCATGCTCCTTGAAGTACCCGCCATAACTGACCGGCTGGAAAACCGCTTTGGCAGGGCATCGGATACCATGCAGAGTTTCTCCCGCATGATCGGGTATGTCATCGATTTCATCGTTGTCCGGACGGAGACCAACTTCATCCACGGGGTGCTGTTTGGCGGTTTTCTGGGCCTCATCGGGGTTCACGGCGCTATCATGTGGGGTACCCTGACCTTTATCCTGGGTTACATCCCGTTCTTTGGCCTCATCATCGCGGCGGTTCCGGCCATCTTCCTTGCCTGGCTCCAGTTCGGTGTGCCCGGCGCACTTGCCGTGATTTTCGTGGTATGCGTCCTGAACCTGCTGGTCGAGAACCCGGTCTATTCCTACCTCGCAGCCCGCAAGTTCGAGATGCCGGCCCTCATCGTCATCTTCTCGGTCATCTTCTGGGGATGGCTGCTGGGACTTGTCGGGATGCTCCTCTCGGTCCCGTTCACGCTGATGATCCTGCTTTCCTTCCAGTTATCGGACGAACTCCGCTGGATCAATGTAACTCTCGGCGTCAACCATCTCTTCGAGGACACCAGCGGTAAGAGTAAGGAACCGGAATAACACCGTTCTCTCCTTTTTCTTCTGCTTTTTTCCTTCTCTTCCCACCGGGACGGTTTCCTCCCCCTCACCCCTTATATTCCAATACAACCCATTCCTATCCATGGCAGTCCACCCCATCGAGGAGCGTTACGGTACGAGTGAGATGCGTGCCGTCTGGAGTGAGAAGAACCGGTTTTCCTGCATTGTCAAAGCCGAAGTTGCCCTGGCAAAAGCCGAGGCTCACCATGGCATGATCCCGGCAGCAGCAGCCGTTGAGATCAGCGAGAAGGCCCACAATGCGTCCCTTGAGCGGGCAAAACAGATCGAGGCCGAGATCAGCCATGACATGATGGCGATCGTCAAATCAATATCAGAAGTGACGGGCGAGTCCGGCCGCTGGGTGCATTATGGTGCAACGAGCAATGACATCCTTGACACCGCCACCGGCCTCCAGCTCGGCCAGACACTGGACCTGCTGGATGGAAAACTCCGCAAGCTCCTCTCGGTCCTCCTGAGGCGTGCGGAGGAGAACAAGACGCTGGTCTGCATCGGGCGGACTCACGGGCAGCATGGTGTCCCGACCACCTACGGTCTTCGCTTTGCGATCTGGGCAAGTGAAATTGCCCGGCACATCGAGCGCCTTGAGCAGATGCGCCCCCGCGTCGTGGTCGGCCAGATGACCGGCGCGGTTGGCACACAGGCTGCACTCGGGCCAAAAGGCATGGAAGTGCAGGCGAGCATGATGGAGTTCCTGGGGATGAGTTCGGTGGACGTATCAAACCAGGTCATCTCCCGCGACCGGTATGCCGAGTTCTTCATGTTCTGCGCCGGGGTTGCCACAACGCTTGACAAGATCGGTGTCGAGATCCGCTCGCTCCAGCGGACCGAGATCGGCGAGGTGGAGGAAGCCTTCGGAAAGAACCAGGTCGGTTCTTCGACCATGCCGCACAAGAGGAACCCGATTAAGTCCGAGCAGGTCTGCGGCCTTGCCCGGATCATCCGCTCCTCGGTTGAACCGGCGCTTGCCAACAACACCCTGTGGGATGAGCGCGACCTGACCAACTCATCCTGTGAGCGCGTCCTCTTTCCCGAAGCATCAATCCTCACCGATCACTGCCTCCGGCTGATGGCAACCGTTCTTGAGAACCTGGTGATCAACCGTGCAGCGATCCGGCGCAACCTCGGGTTCCTCCACGGTATCAACATGGCCGAATCGGTCATGATCGAGCTGACAAAGAAAGGGATGGGAAGGCAGGATGCCCACGAGCGGATCCGGATGGCCAGCATGCAGGCGCTTGCCGAAGGCCGGCCGCTTGCCGATGTGCTGGGAGCAGATCCCGAGATTGTCCGGTTCTGTTCAAAAACCGATATCGCCGCCCTCCTCTCCCCGGATACCTACATCGGGACTGCCGTGCAGCAGGTGGACCGGCTCATTGCCAGACTTTCGCCCCTGTGCGTGTAGATCTCCTCTTTTTTTTAGCGTAAAAAAAATTCAACGGCTGGTATACAAGGTTTTTAACTTCAGCAGTTAACAGAATGTGAGTAATACCTGCAACCGGAGTGCTGCGCCGTAAACCCTGCGCACGGTCCGGGGCACGATAATCCCGAGCATATTCCATGTCCCCGTCTATCCTGATTGTTGAAGATGATCAGCCCATCCTTGAGATGATGGACCTTATGATCCGGCGGCTGGGATATGACCCTGTGCTTGCAACCAACGGTATTGACGCTCTGGAACTGATAAAAACTGAGACCCCTGCCCTGATCCTGCTCGATATCATGATGATGCCGATCAATGGCTGGGAGTTCCTGGAGCGGCTCAGGGCCCTTCCGGGCCGGAAGGATATCCCGGTCCTCTTTTTCACCGCCACGCCGGAAGTGGAGGAGCGGATGGCCCAGCTTCACGATCCGAACCTCGGTGTTCTCCACAAACCGGTTACGTTCAGTGAGCTCAAAGCCGGCATCGAAGCGTTCCTCAGGGCCGGTCCGCGGGCGACCTCCGGCGAGCGATAATCCGTGCATTATATATATGTGCGAGAAAAGATGAAGGGATAACAAACGTTCCCTTACGAGAGCACGCGGCCCGTTAATCATGATCTCGATTCTCTATGTTGATGATGAAACAACGCTCCTGGAAGTCACCCGCGTCTACCTCGAACGGACCAGTGAGTTCTCGGTACAGACCTGCAAATCAGCAAAAGAGGCCCTGACGCTTCTTGAAACAACGTCCTTTGATGCCATTGTATCCGATTACCAGATGCCGGTGATGGACGGGCTGATCTTTCTCAAGCGCATCCGGGAGGCCAAGAATCCCATCCCGTTCATCCTTTTCACCGGCAAGGGGCGCGAGGAAGTGGCGATTGAAGCGCTCAACTCCGGCGCGGATTTTTATCTCCAGAAAGGCGGCGAGCCAAAAAGCCAGTTTGCCGAGCTCACCAGCAAGATCCGGCAGGCCGTCCAGCGCAGGAATGCTGAATCCGCCCTTGCCGCGTCGGAAGAAAAATACCGGGAGCTTGTTGAGAACATCAACGATATCCTGTTCACGCTTGCAGCTGACGGCACGATCACGTATGTCAGCCCGCAGGTGAGCCAGTTCGGGTATACTGCAGAAGAGGTGGTAGGAAAATCCTATCGTGCCCTTGCCCTTCCGGAGGATGGCGCCCGCATGGAAGAGGCGTTTTCCGGTATCCTGTCCGGATCGGTCCGTACCGCCGAGTTCCGGATCCACGATGCTGGCGGGATGATCCGGTATGTCCGGACCTCCAGCCGCCCCGTTGTCCTGGATGGCCAGCCCGTCATTATCCAGGGTACGCTGACAGATATTACCGAACAGGTGACCGCCCGGGCAAAGGTTGCCCAGACCGAACAGCAGTACCGGAACGTGTTCGAAGCTGCAGGCGATGCCATGCTCGTCCTCGACCAGGACTCCGGCCGGGTCCTTGATGCCAACCGGGCTGCTGTCAGCCTGTTCGGGTACAGTCTTGAGGAACTGCGGGATCGGGATCACGAATCCCTCCTGGCTGGATCTGACGACGAGGATGGTGAAGGGCAGACCCCCATCTCCGCCATCCCCTACCGGCGCTATCACAACAAGGAGGGAATTGCGTTTCCCGCTGAAGTACTGACCAGCCATTATCCTCAGGGAGATAAGCGGATCAGCATCTGTTCAATCCGTGATATCTCGGTCCAGAAGCATGCCGAAGAGCGGGCGGTGGCTTCCCAGCGGCTGTATGCCGTGCTCTCCCGGATCAACCATGCCATCACCAGGGCAAGTGACCTGGAGTCACTCCTTGCTGGTATCTGCCGGATCGCGATCGAATCCGGCCGGTTCCGCATGGCCTGGATCAGTCTTTTAGACCCTGAAACCCAGTCCCTGCGTCCCGTGGCTCATGCCGGGATCGAAGACGGCTATCTTGCAGGCATCGAGATCAGTGCCGGCAGCGGGGAAACCGGGCAGGGCCCGACGGGAACGTCTCTCCGTGAGGGCAGGTACAATACCTGCAATGACATTGCCACGGATCCCCGCATGCAGCCCTGGCGGGAGGAGGCCCTGAAGCGGGGATACCGCTCCTCTGCCTCATTCCCCTTCCGGCTCCATGGTGAATATGTGGGTACGATAAACCTCTATTCCGGCGAGAAGGACTTTTTTACCAAGCGGGAGATTGCGCTCCTTGACGAGATCGCCATGGATGTCTCGTTTGCGCTTGACATGCTCGATGAACGGGCACGCCGCACCCATGCCGAGCAGGAACTTGCCGGCAGCCGGGAGCGGGTCCGGTTCCTTGCTGAAGTCCTGGAATTCTCCTCCCAGCCGTTTGGTGTTGCCTACCCGGGGGGAGGTTTTGGGATCGTCAACCCGGCGCTGTGCGAGCTGCTTGGGTATTCGGAACCGGAGCTGCGTCAGCTGACCTGGTCGGAGATTACCGCTCCTGAATACCATGAGACGGAAACAGCCGCGCTGCGGACGCTCTCGGCATCGGGCATTCCCCAGCGGTACGAGAAGGAGTATATCCGCAAGGATGGCAGCCGGGTGCCGGTTGAAGTGTTTGTTCACCGGGTTTGCGATGATTCCGGGTCTATCCGGTTCTTCTATGGTTTTGTCACCGATATTTCAGAGCGTATCCGCGTCCAGAAAGCCGTCCGGCAGGAGCGTGACCGGGCACAAAAGTACCTGGACACTGCCGGTGTCATGCTTGCCGCTCTCGACCCCTCCGGCACAATCATGCTCATCAACCGGAAAGGCTTAGAAATCCTGGGGTATACCGAGCAGGAACTCATCGGGCGGAACTGGCTTGACACCTGCCTGCCAGAAGAAGAGCGTGAATCCGTCAGGCAGGTGCTTGCACAGGTTGTAAGCGGGGA
>JAAZNH010000368.1 GCA_012798365.1 Methanomicrobiales archaeon
CGGAGGGTACCATGATCTGGTTCCAGGGTATATCGGACCCGGCCCGGCATGCAGACAGCATGGTGTTCAGCGGGGTCATCCTGGACATCAGCGAGAGAAAAGCTGCCTCCGCGGCCCTTTTGGAGGAAGCCGAGAAATACCGGACGCTTGTTGACCACAGCCAGGATGCAGTCCTGATCGTCCAGGACGGGAAACTGGTGTTTGTGAATTCAACCCTTCTTACCATGCTCGGGTACGGGACGACCGGCATCATCGGCCACCCGCTTGGTGAGATCGTTGCCCCGGAAGACCGGATCCTGGTCACCCGGCGCAATGAAGACCGGGTGAACGGGCTTGACGTTCCTGAATTTTACGAGTTCTCCCTCCTGCACGCAGATGGAAAAACGAGGATCCGGATCATGGCTGATGTCGGGGTTGCCACGTACCGGGGCCGGCCGGCAGTCATCGGCACCCTCCACAACATCACCTGCGAACTGCAGCGGGAGGCAGACCTTAAAAAGAGCGAACAGAAATACCGGGAACTTGCCGAACTTCTGCCCCAGATGGTCTTTGAGATGGACCCGCGGATGAAAATCACCTATGCAAACCGGCATGCCCTCAAAATGCTCGGGATGACCCCGGCAGATGTCGAAAATGGCATCAATGCCATCGATTATATCGATCCTGCCCAGCGGCCGAGTGTCATGGAGGGCGTTAAAAAACTCCTCAGTGGGGAGCCTTACGATCCTCCTGAGTATACTGCGATCCGGAAAGACGGTTCCCGGTTTCCTGCCCTCATCTATGCCGCGCCCATCGTGGAGGACGGTGCCCTTGCCGGGTTCCGGGGCGTGATTGTGGACATCTCCACCTGGAAAGCCGCGACTGCTGCACGGCAGGAGAGCGAGGAGCGGTACCGCTCGCTTGCCGAGGCTGCCCGTGACATCATCTACATCATTGATAAAAACGACACGGTTCTCTACGTCAACTCGTACGGCCTCCAGGTGCTCGACAAGACCGCAGAAGAAGTCACCGGCAGGCCGCGCTCTGCGCTTTTTTCCGGCGAGAGCTCCGCCCGGATGTACCAGACTCTCCAGCGGGTCTTCACAACCGGCACACCGCTCCGGATCGAGAGCAGGATCCCGCTTCCGAAGGGGGAGTCCTGGCAGGACACCCATTTTGTGCCGCTGAAAGGGCAGGACGGGACCTTCAACGCAGTCCTTGCCATCTCACGCGACATCACGCAGCTCAAGCGTGCCGAGATGGCGCTCAAGCGCTCGAACGAGAAACTCAACCTCCTCAACAGCATCACCCGCCATGATGTTGCAAACCAGCTCACGATCCTCAACGGGTACATCCAGCTCGCGATGATGAAAGAGCCCGGGAGCGGTATCGGGGATTTCCTCAAAAAGATCCAGAATGCGTGCGACACCATCCACCGTCAGATCCTCTTCACCCGCGCCTACCAGGATCTCGGGATCAAGGCTCCGGACTGGTTCCGGCTTGACCGGGTCTTTGAAAAGACCCGGCCCCCCGGCGTGACGTTCACCGTTGCCAGCTGCGGGTATGAGATCTATGCAGATCCCATGCTCGAGAAGGTCTTTTTCAACCTCTTTGACAATGCCATCCGCCATGGAGGCCATGTCACCTCCATCCTTGTCCGGTGCGAGATGAACGGGGATGAGCTGAAGATCATCGTGGAAGACGACGGGGTAGGGATCCCGCTTGATGAGAAGCAGAAGATCTTCACCAAGGGATTTGGAAAGAACACCGGCTACGGGCTCTTTTTGGTGCGGGAGATCCTGGCAATCACGAACATGGCCATCCACGAGACCGGAAAACACGGCCGCGGCGCACGGTTTGAGATCAGCGTACCAAAAGGCGGGTACCGGGGTGCTGCTCAGCCGGGAGACGGGGTTCCCCTGCACGAATAACCGGGGGGACAGGCCCGGGCGTTCAGTACCCGGTCAGGTAATAATATCCGCTGTCCTCGTGCACGCGGACAGGCACATCAAAGAGCCGGCCGATGGCCGGGGCCGTGAGGATCTTCTCCTTGGGGCCGTCACCGGTAAACCGGCCCTTTTCCATGAGGATGACCCGGGTGATCTCCGGAATGATGTCATGGATATTGTGCGTGACAAGGATGATCCCCGTCCCCGACCGGGCAACGCGTCTCAGGGTCTGCCGGAAGGTATGGAGGGAGTGCAGGTCAAGGCTGTTGGTGGGTTCATCCAGGATGAGCGTCTTTGGGTTATGGACAAGCGCCCTCCCGATGAGGAAACGCCGGGACTCACCGGAGGAGAGTTCCATCATGGACCGGTCGGCAAGGTGATCAATTTCAAGAAATGCCTGGATCGCATCGGCCTTCTTCTCCATCGCAGGGGTGACCCGGTGGTTGAAAAGGCCGATGCTTGAGAAGAAACCGGAGAGGATCACCTCGCGGCCGGTGACATCCCGGGTATAGGCATACTGGAGATCGTTTGAGACGATCCCGATGGCTGACCGCAGCGAGAAGACATCCCAGGCTTCTTTTCCCGAGACCCGGAACCGGAGCCCCGGGGTGTCCGGGTCAGGGTAGAGTTCCCGCATAACGGTCTTGATAAAGGAG
>JAAZNH010000369.1 GCA_012798365.1 Methanomicrobiales archaeon
CGTTATCGGCGACGTCAACGAGGGAAATATTCTCGTTGACAGTAAGGCCTGTGTCCGGCTCATTGACTGCGACTCGTTCCAGGTCCGGGCCGAAGGCACGCTCTTTCCCTGCGAAGTCGGGGTGGCGCATTTCACCCCGCCGGAGATCCAGGCAGAGAAGCATTACCACATGGTAAGGACAGCAAACCACGACAACTTCGGCCTCGCCATCCTCATCTTCCAGCTCCTCTTTTTAGGCCGCCATCCGTATGCCGGGGTTTATTCCGGAAAAGATGATATGCCCATTGAGCGGGCAATCCTGGAATTCCGGTATGCGTATGGGAAAAATGCCGGCGCACGGATGATGGCGCCACCCCCTAACTCTGTGGGGCCATCGATTGTGCCCGGGGATGTCGCGGAACTCTTCGAGATCGCATTCTCAGAAGCAGGGACACGGCCGGGGTCCAGGCCCGCTGCCGGCGACTGGTGGGATGCCCTCGAAGCCCTCGAGAACCGGATGCAGCGGTGCAGGGCAGATGCCGTGCACTGGCACTACGCGGGCCTCTCGTCCTGTCCGTGGTGCCGGCTCGAGGAGAACTCGGGCCTCCTGATCTTTTTATCTGCCGACAGTATCACGAAAATCGACCTGAAACGGGAATGGGAAAAGATCGAAGCGGTTCTTCCCCCGGGCCCGTGCCCGTCCGTCCTTCCGGGGAACTTCCCGCACCGACCGGTACCGCTGCCGCCAAAGGCAGCCCGGTCACTCGCGTTCCGCGGCCTGCGCCAGCTGGCAGCAGCAGGCATCGTGATCATCTGCCTGCTCCTCATAATCATGGAAGCCGACCCCGGGTATTACCTCTCGCTGGGCGGCGGGGTGCTGGCGTTGGGGCTTGTTCTCTTTCCGGATGAAGCATCGAACGAGAAGAAACGGCGCCGGCTGGCCCTGAAAAACGCCCGGTATCTCTGGGATCTCTGGAACAAAAAGTGGATTGAGGAGGCCGGCGATACCGGCTATTACCGGCAGCTCAACCACCTGCGCGAGCAGAAGCGTAAGTTCGAGGCTATTGAAGAGGAGTATCACGCAGCCCTTTCTGCTCTTGAACGGGGCACAAGGGACCGGCAGCTCTTCACCTTCCTGATGAAGTTCAGTATCGACATGTGCACCAGCACGCGGATTACCCCGGCCGCAAAGGTTTCCCTCAAAGCCGCCGGCATAAGGACAGCAGCCGATGTAAACCCGGCGGCCCTGATAAAAGTCCCGGCCCTTGACAGCGCGGTGGCAGGCGAACTTATGCTCTGGCGGGAACGATCAGCAAAGAACTTCCTGTTCGACTCCAGTAAAGGCGTTGAGCCGGCCGACACAAGGGCCCTTGTCCAGAAATACCAGCCAATCATGAAGCCGGTTGAACGCGAGCTGCGGACCGGTTCGGTAAAACTTGCAAAGATTGCCATGGATATCCAGAAGAACCGCACTATCCTTATGCCGCAGATCGGGAAACGGGCGCGGGAACTTGCCCAGGCCGAAGCCGATTTTGAGATCTTTGCAAAGACCATGGAAGAGATGGTTGCCCGGGATATCAGGGGGATCCTCGGCCAGCAGTAGAGATCCCGAAAGGAAACGCGATGCGACCCGGGTCCCGGCCAGATGGTGATAAACCTGCCATCGCACGGCAGTCGCACGTTCCCTTGTGAGACCCGCCACCCTTATCCCTTCCGCCGTCCCATGCGTCATCACTATGCCGCATCCTGCCGGAACACCTGAGCCGCAGCCCCCCGGTACCGGACGTGAACCCTCCTATTTTTCGGAAGACTGGCTGGGCCTTGACTGGTCGCCATGGGTGCCGTTCGATGCCCCGCGGGAGTACTTCTACATCCCTAAAGCTCCTGGCGTGTACCGGATCCGGGCAACGGGAAACGAAGCTCTTCTCACCATCGGGGAGACCGGCCAGTCGCTGCACAAGAAGATCTCAGAACTCCGGCAGTCCCTGCGGCGGGCAGACCTGATGCCCTGGAGCGATCCCCATGATGTCGCCCCATGCCTCTGGGCATACTGGGTGGAATGGGTAACTCAGAGGAACGCAGAAGGGCAACCGGAGCCGGGAGACGATGATGAGACCCCCGGACCGGTGATGCTCGAATGCTCCGCGGCCCCGCTGGATGCAGCAGCCCCCGGGAGAAAAGGCATGGAGGCGTACCTGCTCTACCAGTACCGGCAGGAAGCCGGAGAGTCCCCGCTATGCAGTTTCGGCCGGTTCCACCCGCGGTACCGCAAATCCTCGCGCCGATGTGAGAACCGGCGTGGCGGAAAACTCGAAGATCACCAGCAGGATAACCCCGCAGGATTTCCGGGCATCGGACCGCTTGAGGCAACCGGGCATCCCGGGGATCCCGGCTGGATGGGACTGGAGTGGCCGGAATGGCAGTCCCTTACCGCGGATGCAGCCCGGAACGTCCCGCCGGGGGCCGGTTTGTATCTCCTTGCGGATGCCGCGACACGGGAGATTGTGTATATCGGCCATGCTGCCGCGGTTGCCGCCCGCCTCATGGAGCACCAGAAAAAAGCATGGGATGACCGGGAGCTGGTCTTCTCGTACCAGATCACCGGGCCGGTGGCGATTCCGCATACCCTGCGCGAACTGGAAACTGATCTTATCGGCAGTTTTTATGAGCAGAATAAGAAAGCCCCGGAATACCAGTACCGGAGCTCCCGGTAACGTTTCTTTTCTTATTTTCTTATCCCGCAGGAGGTTTTCTTGGGTTTTGGGGATTTTTCGGCTCCCTTTATTCATGGTTCCGGAGTTTTTCTAGATCAGAAGAACATCATCATGCAGAGCATGATGCCGGTCAGGAACGTGAGCAGGAATGCAACCGGGGCAACCTTCCGGATAACTTCGCCTTCAATCCCGATCTTATCGATCACGGCAGCGGCATTGAGGATCTTGGCTATCGCGATACCGGACGCGATGCCGCCGCCAACCGCGTGGGCTGCATACACCGGAATAAAATCAAGCTGCAGGACATCGGTTGACTTTTTCAGGATGCCATAGAACATCACGTTCGATGAGGCTTCGGAGCCGGAGATGAATGTCCCGAACAATCCCAGCGAGGGGCTGATGAGCGGGAACGCGATGCCAAAGGAGAGGGCCAGCGCAAGACCGATCACGGCGTTCATGTTGAGCGGGTCCGTTCCCGGGGTAAACCCGAGCATGCCGCCCGTCACCGACTGGCCGGACCAGTCCATGACATACGCGATGGCAAAGAAGACCATGGCCGCAAGGGTCGGCGCCCATGCACGCTTCAGCCAGAGCGAGACGATCGTTCCTGCC
>JAAZNH010000370.1 GCA_012798365.1 Methanomicrobiales archaeon
ATCGACATCTACATGCCGGATGCAAAATACGGCAGCAACACGATTGCACAGGCGCTCTCCCGCGTGTCGGATTACGTTGAGGTGAACAGGGCGGCTATTGGCGAGATGCACCGCCAGGTGGGCGATCTTGTGATCCATGACGGGATTGCCGTACGGGGGCTCCTTGTCCGGCACCTTGTACTTCCGGAGAATCTTGCCGGAAGCGATATAGTCCTGCCGTGGATTGCTGATGCGATCGGAACAGATACTTATGTGAATATCATGGACCAGTACCACCCGGCGTTCCGGGCAGCGGACCCGGGCATTGCCGGGTATCCCGCCCTGGGCCGGGGCATTACCGCACAGGAATATTCAGCGGCGATGCAGATCGCACATAATGCCGGGCTGCACCGGGGTTTTTAAAAAAAACATACTGCAATCCGGTGAGGAGTACCAGCAGTGATGCGGTGCTGCAGGTATCCCGTACTCATGGGAACGGAAGAGTGTCCATGAGTTTGTCAGCAGTAGCAGGGAAAAATGTACAGACGGCAGGAGGATCCCACGGCGTTGATTCCTGCATCGCATATAACAGATAATCCGGTCCGGTGCCTGAGAGAAATTGAGGGTGAAACCGCAGGAGCGGCCATCCGGGTTATTTTGCCATCAGTACCTGGCAGGTATACCAGCCACCTGCCAGGCAGGTTACCACTCCGGCACCAATCAGCAGCCAGTCCCACCCGTTGAAGAAGATTCCCCAGAGAATCATGAACAGGCCGATCAGCACAACCACAAAATAATACCACGCTTCCCAAAGCCGCTGGAAGAGAGAAAGACCGGTGTCTATTGTATCAGAAAATGCCATCCATACTGGTATGCCTGCCGGCTATTTGGGTATTGAGGACCGGTCCGACCGGAACCCGGTATCCTGTACACGCAGGCACGTAAGGTGTAAAACCCATGATATGGCGCCCGACAGGAGCGGGCGGAACAAAAACCATATTAATCTATTCTACTTATACAACGAAAGATATGTCTCGTGAAGAAATTGAGTTGACGGTCAGGCTTCCACCGGCGCTCGTCCAGAAGCTGGACCAGATTGCCAAATTCAAATATGTCCACCGCAATGACGTTATTATTGATGCCTGTGCCTATTACTGCCAGTTCCATGATATGAACAGCGAGAAGATGCCTGAAACCATGCGCAATGTCCTCTTTGACCTTGCCCGCCATGACGGCGAATTCCGGCAGACCCTGCGCGATGTTCTCAAGGAAAACCCGCTGGAAAACCAGGACCGGTAATCAATAACCAACCCGGGACACCGGTGTTCTCAGGCAGCCCCTGGTGTTCCATGCAGACATTTTCTATTTTGCACATTGTCAAAGACCACGCTCGGACGCGATGAAACATTTCTTTGCAGGTTATCAATGCGGATAGGCCAGGACTCTGCCGTTTCCAGGAGAAATTTCGGGACATATATCCCGCCCGATCCTCAGCAAGGAAGCCGGGCCGGTTTTTCATTCCCGCTGAACGGTAGTTCTGCCAGAATCGTGGGGGGGAGGCGTACGAATGTGTTCACCAGGGCACATTTCTGGTCAAAAAGTGTCCGCCCGATTTCTTAGATATCTAAGAGGGTGTTTCTGGGAGGTCTCCTGACGGGTATCGTCGATACAGCGGGACCACGGCAACCATCCGTAAGAAGAAGCGGTGTCCCTCACCGTAACAAAAGAATGCGCCGTCATCGCGATGCGGGGGATACTTCTGGAGCAAAGGCGATTATGGAACTAAAGAACCGGGATATCTGGTGTGCTGTTTCAAGGCCACGAAAGAATCATTGAAAAAAACCAGAAAAAACCTGAACCAACATCAAAGAAAATCATAAAAAAAATAATGATAAAGAAACCAAAAAAAAGATATCCGGGAAAAAAACCTGAGACAAATCAAAGAAAAACACAAAAAAAATCCGGAAAAAAACCGGAAAAACCTGAAACAAAATCAATCAGAATCAGGACAAAACTGTATTGAAAAAACCGGGAGAAAAACCGGGAAAATGATTCTGAAAAAAACCGACAAAAAGATTCCGGGTGTCGGATTACAATAATTTCTGGGCCGTTGCGATAACCGTCCTGAGGGCCTTGACCCTCGCAAACCATTTATCGTCAGATTCGACAACCGTCCATGGTGCAACGTCAGTGCTCGTCCGGGCAAGCATCTCATCGATCGCCTCATCATACGTGTCCCATTTCTCCCGGTTCCGCCAGTCTTCTTCAGTGATCTTGTAGATCTTCATCGGGTCGCTTGCCCGCTGCTGGAACCGTTTGAGCTGCTCCTCCTTGCTGATCTCAAGCCAGAACTTGATGATCCCGCCGCCGGATGAATAGACAAAGTCCTCTTCCATCTCATTGATCTCGCCATACGCCCGCTGCCATTCCGGTTCTGTGCAGAACTTCTCGACGCGCTCAACAAGCACCCGCCCGTACCAGCTCCGGTCAAAGATGGCGATATCGCCCCCGGTCGGGAAATGCTTGATGAAGCGCCGGAGGTAATGGTATTCCTTTTCGTGCGGGGTCGGTGCCGCGATCGGAACCACGTAATACCCGAGCGGGTTCATGAACCGCGTGACGCGGGTGATGTTGCCGCCTTTTCCTGCAGCATCCCATCCCTCGTACACGATCATCAGCGGGATCTTGCGCTTGAAGAGGAGGTAGTGGAGTTCGAGCATCTCGATCTGGAGATTGGCAAGGGTTTCCTGCAGCTCATCCTTGGTAAAGACCTTCTCCGGGTGTGAGTGGCGTTTGACCGTGACTTTTTTGGGTTTCACTACCTCTTTTGCCTTCACCTTACGGGCTTTATTCTCCTTTGCGGCCTCGCTCTTCTTCTCAAGGGCTTTGACAATGGACGAATAGACTTTCAGGATTGCATATTTCCGGTCGGTGGCTTCAATCGGGATCCAGGGTGCAATTTCCGTATCTGTTTTCTGGATAAAATCATCAATGAGGACGAGCGAGTCCTCGTAGTGCCGGTGGATATTCCATATGGAAGGCGTGACAAGCCAGGCCGTGAGAGGGTTGCGCTCCCGCTCTTCAAGACGCTGCTTCTGCTCCTCTTTTGAGATATGCAAAAAGAACTTGAGGATGATCGTACCGTCATCGGTCAGCTTCTTTTCAAAGTTATTGATCTGAACTGCACGGCTCTTGAGGGACTTCTCCCAGGTATGCTTCTGCATCTCCTCGGAGATTGCCCGGCTGTACCAGCTCCGGGCAAAAAGGGCGATCCTGCCCCGGGGCGGCGTCCGCAGCCAGAACCGCCAGAGAAAGGTATGGGATTTCTCCTCGCCGGTTGGTTTCTCGATCGCGTGGAGGGTATACCCGCGGGGGTCGAGAGCATGGACAATCTCGTGGACCACCATGGTGATCCCTGCCGCATTCCAGCCTTCGATCACGATGACCGTGGGAATTTTCTGGTCACGGAGGGTTCGCTGGAGAACCCCGAGACGCTCCTTTAAGGACTCCAGGGTCGCTTCGTATTTTGCTTCATCCGTGGTTTTGGAAAGATCCAGTTTATCGAGCATCCGTTCATCCGCCCCCGGCCACACGATACCCGGGCATTCAATCGTGTCTTGGACATAAGGGATGATAATGCTAGCTGTGAAACGCGACCTGGTCACCCTGCGGAAAAAAACACCGGTCGGCATCCGGAGGGGCCATCTCCTTTATTGAACCAGGGCCCTGGCACGCCGGAAGGAAAGAGAAGGTCCTTAACCGGATGTCTTCACAGGACACTATATTGAGGAAGGATGTGGCGGGGGTGTGCAGTAACGGGAAGAAAAGAAAAATTATTGTTTGATTCGTTCTGCCATG
>JAAZNH010000042.1 GCA_012798365.1 Methanomicrobiales archaeon
ATTGTCCTTGAGGCAATGAAGATGGAGAACCCCATCCACAGCCCGGTTGACGGGAAAGTCACCGAGATCTTTGTCGATACCGGAGATGTCGTCCAGAATGGCGATGTTCTGCTGGTGGTGAAATGAAATTTTTTGAAAAACTCCTGGTCGCAAACCGTGGTGAAATCGCAATCCGCATCATGCGGGCCTGCCGGGAGCTTGACATAGAAACTGTAGCCATTTATTCCACTGCGGACAAAAATGCCCTCCACGTGAGGTATGCTGACGAAGCATTCCAGGTCGGGGAGGCGCATCCGTCCAAAAGCTACCTTAATATGGAGCGGATCATCGACATCGTGAAAAAGAGTGGTGCAGAAGCCGTCCACCCGGGATATGGTTTCCTTGCCGAAAATGCAAATTTTGCCCGGCTCTGCCAGGAAGAGAATGTTACGTTTGTCGGCCCGCGATGGCAGACGATCAAGGCGATGGGATCCAAGGTCGGCAGCAAGCAGCTGATGCGGGACAATGGTGTCCCTGTTGTTCCCGGTACAGATGGCGGCCTGAAAAGCCTGGATGAAGCCAAAAAGGTGGCAGCCGAGATCGGGTACCCGGTCATTGTCAAGGCAAGTGCCGGGGGTGGTGGCATTGGCATGCAGATTGTCAATGATGAGAAGGCCCTTGAGGAAGCGATCCTTGCAAGCCAGCGCATTGCCCAGTCTGCCTTTGGCGATGCAACGGTCTTTATTGAAAAATACCTGGTCAAACCCCGCCACATCGAGTTCCAGGTCTTTGCCGATGAACACGGCAATGCGGTCCATCTCTTTGAGCGCGAATGTTCTATCCAGCGCCGGCACCAGAAACTGGTTGAGGAAGCCCCCTCTCCCGTCATGACTCCGGAACTCCGGGAGCGCATGGCTGAATCAGCCCTGCGCGTGGCAAAAGCCTCGAATTACTCGAATGCAGGGACTGTCGAGTTCCTCTACAGCAACGGGAATTACTATTTCATGGAGATGAATACCCGCCTGCAGGTCGAACACACCATCACCGAATTTATTACCGGGATCGACATTGTCAAGAACCAGCTGGCTGTTGCCGCCGGGGAGACCCTCCCCTTTGAACAGGACGATCTCCGGATCCGCGGCCATGCCATCGAATGCCGTATCAATGCGGAAGACCCGCTCAATAACTTCCAGGCCGATCCTGGCAAGATTGTCCGCTACCGCTCCCCCGGGGGGCCGGGGATCCGTATTGACAGCGGAGTCCACATGGGATACACCATCTCCCCAATTTACGATTCGATGATCTCGAAACTCTGCGCATGGGACAGCACCCGGCCCGACGTTATCCGGCGCATGCGCCGCGCGATCTCCGAATATATCATCATGGGTGTCAAAACCACCCTCCCGCTCCATTACGCGATCATGAACAACCAGCAGTATATGGAAGGTAACACCCACACGCACTTTTTGCAGGAAGAACACATCCTCAACACGCTCGAGCGGTACAAGCGCGATGAGGAGACCCGGATGCAGACCCTGGCAGGGTCCTTTGACCAGGGAAAAAAGATCGCTGCGATTACTGCCGCAGTGAACACCTACATCCAGCAGAAAAAGAAATCCTGACGCGAGCTTGGACTCTCATCAGAACCTTTAATAGTTTTTACGACGTTCTCATTATGCACTTTTGTGCTGCGGTGGCCTAGCTGGTTAGGGCGCCAGACTCATAGGGTCTTCTAGTGAGCGGATCCAATCGTTCAGGCTTTGAGAGATCTGGAGATCGGGGGATCGTAACCCTCTCGCAGCATTCTTCGTCGTTTCCACGTCATTTCCTTTCATCAAAATATCGTTTCCTGCCAGATCTCCTTATGGGATTCTCACGGATCCGCGAATCTGGGATCGTTGATCCATTCGTGAGAACCCTCACAAAATTTATCAGGTTTTTTACCCAACATCCTCTCATAAAAAGGATTGGCACCCATGCTCATCGAACATGCAGCAGTTGGTCTGTTCCAGCTGGTAATTTCCATTATTTTCGCGGTTGCGGCCCTGTATCTCGGCTTTTCCGTCCTCGGGAACATGACGCGGGAGTATGATGAAGAAGTTGAACTCTCTAACGGGAATGCTGCTGTTGGCATTGTTGTTGCCGCAGTATTCGTCGCGGTTGCCATCATCGTCCAGTCCGGTGTTATCGGTCTGACGGTGGGTATCAACAAATCGCTCGCAGCCGGAATCCTGTCATTTGATGGCATGAGCGCGATCGGGATTGCGGCTGTCCAGCTGATCCTCGGAATAATCCTTGCAGTTCTCGCCATTTACCTTGCCCTGAATATCCTCGATCGCCTGACCCATCGCTTCAATGAGTTTGAAGAGATAAAAAAAGGAAACATCGCGGTTGCCATTAAAATGGGCGGAGTCATTATCGCTGTTGCCATGATCGTCCAGTCCGGTGTCATTGGCATAACTGCAGCTCTGGGATAATCACCTCGGGTGGTGTGCCAGGTTTTCTCCAGACATTTTCCCGCAGTTTTCCGCATCCCGTTGGGAAAAACCGATGCCATGTCATATCTGCGTCGGAATACTCCACTGCACGAGTGGGAAAAAGAGGGATTTCCTGAGGGAGTAAACCGGGATTCTCAATCCTTTCCAAACCGGTTGATGATCCAAATCAGCTGGGAAAACCCATTCATCTCCATCTCCAGCACCTGGTCACGGGTCATGCCCATACTGGTCTCAGCATCAGCTGTCAGCATTTCCGGCCCCCGCACAACCAGGCGGACGGTCCCATCCCGGGAGAGTACGTCAGCAGCTTCCGGATCATGGATGAATGCGCGGCCCGGAAGGATGACCGTCTCTTCGAGATCTGCGAGAGGAACTGATTGCAAATCTTCGATGGTAATAAGGCAGGCAATCTCTTTATCCACGGCAATCACGGGAGCCTGTGCCCCGCATTCTGTAAGAATTTTCTGAACATATGGTGCGGCAATAGCGCCGGAGAGGACACTGGCGCGCCGGGATACCTGGGGAAGTTTTTTCAGGAGGTCCGGCTCGTTCAGGATCGCAAACGGGCACCCGATCTCCGGATCCCAGAGCGGGGTTCCGGAGATCTTCATCTGGTGACGGGACTGGATATCTGTAATAATATCCCGGAATTCCGTTATGGTGTGGACTCTCTGGCCCGGGATAACCGGTCCGTTCCCGAGGATCAGGCCCTGGTTGGTTGCATTGGCAAACCGCATCAGGATGATTCCTTTTGCGCCCCGCTCCTCGAGCCAGCTGCAGGTATGTTCCAGCACGGGGCCATCATTGATCCCGGGAAGGATTACTGCCGCGGCATAGACATCAGCATGTTCGCAGAGTTTTTCCAGGATCTTCAGCGAGATATCCGGTGTCGGGTCATGCATGTACCGTTTCCGCAGGGCAGGATCGGCAGCAAAGACGGTAAATGAGATCTCTGAGAGACCGTTGTCGATGAGCAGGTCTGCGGTTTTTGGATCATCCCAGCCTTTGCCGCTGGTGTACCCGATATGAAGTGGGGCCTCCATGCTCCCGAGGAGCTCGATCAGGTCAGTGAACCGTGGATAGCAGCTCGGGTCGCCCCCGCCGCTGATGGTCACCCGTGTCAGGTCTCCCTGTTTTGACTGGA
>JAAZNH010000371.1 GCA_012798365.1 Methanomicrobiales archaeon
AGGAGATTGCATGCGCAGTCGGCTTTTGAGATGGTCAGTTCACTGCCGGGCAGAAATGCGGTGGTGTTGTATCCGCCCGAACTCGTCCTGATGGGGAGTTTTGAGCTGTCACACATCGCTGACAGGTTGAGGATCTGCTTTGAACTCTGTTCGATATTCGGCCCGAAGGTGGGACCGTCCCACATGACAAACTGGATTTCAGCAACCGGAAGCGGGTCGCCGCCGGCATGGCTGATTACCATACCGTCGGTGATACTGAAATCTGCCTTTATCGCAGCCTGGGGGACTTTTTTCTGTCCGCTTGACATGCCCCCGGCAAATGCACTGACTACTGCAGCGATAATAATGGTCACCACAAGCATCAGCATTACCCCGACAACCGGTGAGACCGCGTGGTCGGTTTTTCTTTGTGTGTGATTTTTGATCATTGGTAATCACCCCGTAACCATGACATCTTTACTGAGGATGACTTTGCCGCTCGGAATGTGAATGAACGTGACCGTGACGGTATCCCCGCTCCGGAGCAGGTTCCAGTTGCCCCCGAGAACCATCTGGGCCGGGTCAGCAGTTCCCTGATCAGTATAGGTGTACAGTGAACCGGGTGTAATCCCGTATCCCGATGTAGCACTGGTTCCGCTGACACCATCAATGGCATTGACATCGCCGCTTGCCGCACCCGATGGTACTGCTGAGAGCCCGGTTCCCTGTATCAGGGTGTAATTGCCAAACCACTGGGAGGATGCATAGGGCTGGGAAAGCTGCTGTTCGCCCTGGACACCGGGTCCAAAGCCATAAGGCGGCTGGTACATTGCGGTCCGGCAGGTATATGCTCCCAACAGTGGCTGACCATAGGAGACATTCCCCCCGATTATGGGCATGCCGGATGAGTCCTTCTTTTTCCATGCCGTGATAATCTTGATGTCTTTTGTCTGGATTGGATCACTGGTTCCGGTTACTGTTGCGGAAAATCCGCTGCCAACCCAGCTGCCCGTGTTAGCTACCTTGATGTCCATTGTCATCGTCGGTGTCTTCTGGTTATTGCCGCTCCCGAGCAATCCCCCGGAGAAGCCGCTCACCACCGCACCGATGATGATCGTTACAACCAGCATCAGCATGACGCCGACAACCGGCGAGACACCATCGTCTCTGGTTCGTTCCTGAATACTCATTGTACTACCTCAGTTTTCGCAAAAGATGCCATGGAAAATTCATACATCTTACAAAATTCGTAACACCCGATCATATAAAAACGATCCTTTTTGATATTGTTAACAATTCTTTTCGGAACAAAAATGCCGCTTTTATTGCAAAGATGCTATTTTTTAACAAATTTGGTATTACAAAATCGAAATTTTTTATTACTCAAACACCCGATTATTGATTGCCTTCAAGCAGCGGAATGCGTTGAACAGCAGCATCCCCTCATGGGGCCGGTGAATCCCGGATGGTGTAGGTACATGCGCTCACGGATCCTTTTCATACTAAGTTCGATAACCGCTCTTGTCAGTTCCGGAAGTATTATGGGCCTGTTTACCGGAAAGGGAAAAAAACCGGCTCTGGACCATGAAGCCGATTCTCTCGGCCGGATTGAACATACTCATGACAACACCTCCCCTGCAGAACTGCCCCCCCGGCCCGGTCTTCCCCCCCGCGCTTATTATTACTATTCGAAGGTGCTCGATACCTTCTGTGCACAGAACATTGAGGGATTGATCCTTACCGGCGCCCTTCTTCTTGCTGCCATGACCGCATCCTACATTGCATTGTTTATAGATCTTGATATCCTCCCGATGGCCGGCGTCTCGCTGTTCGCTCTTGCCTTCCTTACCGCATCTGGTCTTGTTCTCAAAACCCGCTTTGACCGGAAAGCCTGGTTTCTGTCCACAGCCCGTGATACCCCGGCCCCTGGCACAGCATTCCCCCCCCGGCCTCTGGAGCCGGTTACTCCTCCTGCGGAACCCGATGCTGCTGTTCCCGACCCGGGACCGGAAGATTCCACCGACTCTTCTTCAATCCTTGAATGGTACTGGGTCGAGCAACCCTTCTCGTACGTGAAGATCCAGAAAACCGGCCCGGAGGGCTACGTGTATCGCGTCACAGAACCTTCGATCACCCCGATGGAGAAGACCATCCTGCAGGAGACCTATGCACGGCTCCGCGACATCATCGTGTACGATACCACCCCCGAAGATGCAAAAAACCATTTCGAAGCGTCCGTGATCCACGGGATCATTCACGAGTTCGACCCGGCAATCCCGCCGGACCGCCTTGACGTTCTCACCTATTATCTCAAGCGCGACCTCGCCGGGTATGGTCTTCTTGAAGTCCTGATGCGCGATCCGGCCCTTGAAGACCTGAGCTGTAATGGCTGGGACCTGCCGGTCTTTATCTTCCATAAAGTGTATGGCAGCCTGCCCACCAGCGTCATGTTCCGGCAGGGCGAACTCAACCAGTTTGTCCTGAAACTGGCCCAGAAAGCCAACAAGCAGATCTCGCTCTCGAACCCGATGCTTGACGCTACCCTTCCGGACGGGGCCCGTGTCCAGATCACGTACAGCGATGTCGTATCCACGAAGGGGAGCTCGTTCACCATCCGGAAGTTCCGGGCCGACCCGATGACCCCGCTCGATCTCATCCGGCTTGGGACCTACAGCAAAAAAACGCTGGCCTTCCTCTGGCTTGCCATTGAACACCACAAGAGTATTCTTGTCGTGGGCGGGACGGCAAGCGGCAAGACTTCCACCATGAACGCGGTCTCGCTCTTCATCCCCCAGAATGCAAAAATCGTCTCCCTGGAAGACACCCGCGAGATCCAGCTGCCGCACAAGAACTGGCTCCCGACCCAGACCCGGGAACTGAATGCTGAGGGAGTCAAAGGAGACATTGACCTGTTCAGCCTCCTCAAAGCCTGCATGCGACAGCGGCCGGAGTTCATCATCGTAGGTGAAGTCCGGGGCCGGGAAGCCCAGACGCTCTTCCAGGCCATGAACACCGGTCACGCCACGCTCTCGACCATCCATGCCGGGACCGTGCAGGAAGCCATCAACCGGCTGACGCATGATCCCATCAATGTCCCACCGGTCATGTTCCAGGCCCTTGACCTTGTAGTGGTGCAGTCCATCTACACGCTGGGCAAACGCCGGATCCGCAGGAACATGTCCATTCACGAGATCGAGGTTACCAGCAAGGGTGAGATCCGCACCCTTCCGCTCTTTGAATGGGATATCAGGAACGATACGTTCAGGAACATGGCCGGCAGGTCGCGGGTGCTGGATGAGATTGCGGCGCACTGCGGCTGGAGCCCGGAGGATCTTGACCGGGAATTGCATAAGCGCGAGGACTTTTTCGATCACGCCCTTGCCATGAACAACCCGTCCATCCGCGAACTGGCAAATGCCATCCATGACCTCGGTGAATGACCGTGGAGATGTTGCTTTCCCTTCCGCCGTCACTCCTGCGTGCGGAGCAGAAACTTACCGACCTTGAACTGCGTCTCCACGGGACTGCGTTCCGCAACGCCGTCCGGTCCGCACATATCCCGATGACCGCGGAACAGTACCTCCGCACATCCCATATTCAGCTGGGTCTTTTGGCCGGGGGGATCCTCTTCCTCTCCCTCATCGTCCTCATCACCGGCCTTGAGATAACCCTGCTGAGTTTTTCAACCATCGATCCGGTAACCTGGCTTGGGATCCTCGGGATTGTTGTCCCCGGCACGTACGCGTTCCAGGTCTATTACCCGGTTATCGTGGCCCGGGGGAGAAGATCGAAGATCGAGCTCGATCTTCCGTATGCCATCTCGTACATGCAGGCCCTCTCAACGACCATGCCGCCGTACGAGATGATGCGCCGGATCTACGAAGAGAGCGACATGTTTGGCGAGGTTTCAAAAGAGTTCGGCATGATCATCCGTGACGTGGAGCTCTTTGGCGATGACATGATAACCGCGATGCGCAACCTCCAGCGGGTAACGCCCTCCCCGCACCTCCGGGACTTCCTCAATGACCTTGGGATCGTCTTTGACAGTGGCGGTGACATTGCGTCCTATCTGGGGGCCAAGACCGAATACTACCGCGACCAGGCACGGCAGGAACTCGAACTCGTCCTCAAGACCATCGAGATCATGGCCGAGGTCTATGTATCGGCCTTCGTTGCCGGGCCCATTGCGCTCATCATCATGATCGTTGCACAGGGTATGACCAATTCGCAGGGAATGGAGTGGATCCTCCCGCTGATGTATGTCCTGATCCCGGCCGGTGCAATCGTGATGATCTGGATCCTCTCGCTGATGCTCCCGCCCGAGAATCTCGAAGTGACACGAAAGGAGGTTGTTGAACATGATTTCGGCTCCTCGATTCCCGGCATCGGGGCGGATGGTTCATCCCCCGCCGGAAACGAGGAATTCGTCCGGAGAATCGCGGCGCAGAAACAGCGGCACATGGTGATGAACCGGCTGAAAAATCCCCTGCGGACCTACATCACCAGTTATGATTACAGCCTTGTCGCGGCGATGATTGTTGCCGGTATCATTACGGCCCTCTGGTTTTTCGGGTGGTTTGATACCCTGCTCCCGCATAACCCGTTTGAAGGGTTCCTCTGTATTGCGATCATCGGGTTCATGGCTCCCGTTGTAGTGGCATACGAGGGCCGGCGCTGGTATGTCCGGAGCGTGGAAGCCCACCTGCCGGAGTTCCTCCGCGAGCTCTCGGACATGAAGG
>JAAZNH010000043.1 GCA_012798365.1 Methanomicrobiales archaeon
CGGTCCACCCGTTTTACTGCTGATGCAAGGATGATCCCCGGTGCAAGGGCCGATGAATCAGAATCGGTTGCAATAACATAGCGACCTGGGGTCCGGTTGGCGGTATCGATTACCCCCATGATCGAGTACCCGGCACCGACAAAGATCACATCCGTGCCATTGCGGTACATTCCTTCAGCAATCCGGCCGGCTTCCTCCGGATCGGTAAACCCTTCCACGGAATCCCGGTGAACATAAGCCTGATCAACAACAACCGAGGAATTCACTGAACGAGCCCCGTCCGAATACCCATGGATGAACGTCTCAAGGAGTCCTGTTTTCATCCCCATGATGATCCCGACGCGCCCGGTCTTTGATGCATTCGCCGCAAGCGCTCCCGCAAGGTAGCTGTCGCCATAGGACGTTATCTCGTAGGCCTGGATCGTCTCAGACCCGATCCAGGCCTGGTCAATGGCAAGGAACCGCACCTCCGGGTGCAGCATTGCAAGCTGCCGGTTCAGGTCGGCGTACTGGAACCCGACCGTGATGACAAGGCCTGGTTTTTCTGAATTATTCGTGGTATTGAGAAGGGCCGGGAGCTCCTCAAGCTGGCGGGGGGTAAATTCCCGGATTACAAACGGGTAATCCTTCTGTGCTGCAAGAACGCCCCGGTATGCAGCATCAGTGTACGAGAGGTCACCTTTCTCGGATCCATAAACAATTGCGATAACCGGAATGCTTTCCTGTGCGGTCTTTTGTTCCGGCTGGATGCATCCCGCAACGGGGAGCAGTAGTACCAGGACAATGAGAGGCAGGATGCACCAGGATCCGGAATTCATTCATACAGATGGATCTGGATTGTTTTTAAACCGGCAGGATTTTTTTCTCTGCCACAGCGGGGACCCGGGATGCCGGGGCACGGGAAAAACAGGGATGATGGATGATCCTGTTCAGAGGATCTTTTTGCCGGCATCCGGGCCGGGGCGGATTGAATAGACATCGGTAATTTTCAGTACCAGGGCTGCCTTCGGGTTCAGGGATGCCTTGATCCCTTTTACCCACGCAACATCCTGCGTGAAGATTTCGCCATCCGTATAGATGGTCACCGTGCCCTTGATCTGGAAGCCGGCCTTGTCTCCCCACCAGGAGAGGGCGACTTTTTTATTACCGGCCAGGTTCTTTGCCGTCTTGTTGAAGTACTGGTCAGAGATGAGCAGCGTCGAGTCATCGAGGACCTTGAACGCCCCGATCGGGACTACGTTGGGCGTACCATCTTGTGCGGAAGTTGCCAGGAACGCGGTTTTCGCTGCGGCAATCGATTCCTTGATCTCATTGGTGAGTGTTACCATGAACGATCCCTCATAAGAATACTCCCTGCACGGCAAGATAATGGTTTCCCGTAGTACTTCGTGTACAGGAACCGCCACCGGCCCTCATCCGCGTCTCACGGATTTTTCGGCAGGGATGCATACGGCGTTCTGGCCAGGAACCTGGCGGGTGTCCTGAAAGGAGCCGCCCCGTTTTGTTATCCCTTGATCACCATCAGGGTGATGTCATCGAACTGGGGCATGCCTTTGGTAAACTCACCCACAGACTCAAGAATTATTTCCAGGATCCGGGCAGCCGGCAGGTGTGCATTCTTCCGGATGACAGCGTTCAGCCGCTCCTCACCAAAGAGCTCCTCGTTTTCATTGATTGCCTCGGTCACGCCATCGGTGTACAGGACAATGACATCGCCTTTGCCGATCTCCACCGCGCGGGACTCATACGGCCGGTTCTCGACAGCCCCAAGGACAATGCCGGTCGGCATGAGTTCGGTAAGCGACCCGTCCCGGGCCCGGCAGATGACCGGGGGGTTATGCCCGGCATTGACATAGGTAAGGGTGCGGGTCTTCTCCGAGAGTGTGCCGTAAAAGAGCGTGACGAACATCCCGGCTTTTGAGTCTTCCGTGATGATATTGTTTGAATCATAGATTGCCCGTGCCGGATCGCGGTGCCAGAGTGCATTGACCCGGACCACGATCCGCGACAATGCCATGAAGAGGGCGGCCGGGACTCCTTTGCCGGATACATCCGCGATAAGGAGGCCGAGCGTCCCTTTCTCAAGCGCGATGATCTCAAACGGGATCACATCAAAGAAATCCCCGCCAACCTCTTTTGCCATCACGCTCTTTGCAGCGATGTCAAACCCGGTGATCTGGGGGATGACTTCCGGCATGAAGCTTTTCTGGATATCGGCAGCGATCGTGAGTTCTGCATGCGACCGGGCCAGCTTCCCTTCCATCTCGCGCCGTTCAGTGATGTCCCGGATCGTTTCGATCGCTCCCGTGATATTCCCCTGCGGATCATACAGGGGAGTCGCTTTAGCCCAGAAATACCGGCCCGGGCGCTTTGCTGTCCCGGGAATGAACGTATCGGCAAACAGGGTGTCGCCTTCCTTCTGGATCTGGGTATATTTCTCGGTCAGGTCTGCTTCCGGAAGGAGGACGAGATCGGCAAGAAGGGGCCGGCGTTCCCCATAGAACGGGAGGGCATACTCAAAATCCCCTTTTCCGAGCATCGCTTCGGCAGGGACACCGGAGATCCCTTCCATGGCCCGGTTCCACATGATGATCCGGCCTTCCCGGTTGATGGCCAGCGTCGGGTCTGGCAGGAAATTGATCATGTCCGCAAGGCTGCGCCGGGCCCGGACGATCTCCTGCTCGGCGCGTTTCCGGTCCGTGATGTCCCGGATCGTTTCAATAGCCCCGTATATATTCCCCTGCGGATCATTCAGCGGGCTTGCCTTGGCCCAGAAATACGCCCCGCCGGGCCGGAAGTCTTCAATGAAGATATCGACTACCAGCGTATCCCCCACCCGCTCCACCATGTCATACCGTTTCTCGATCTCGGCTTCCGGCATGAAGATGAGGTTTGCGAGCATCGGTTTTTTCACGTGATAGAACGGCAGGGCATATTCGTAATCACCCTTTCCGACAATGGCTTCAGCCTGCACGCCGGTCATCACTTCCATGGCACGGTTCCATGCGATTACCTTCC
>JAAZNH010000044.1 GCA_012798365.1 Methanomicrobiales archaeon
CATCTTCTTTGTGGCCCAGCTGGGGTTCAACGTTGCGTGGTCGTACCTCTTCTTCGGTCTGCACTCCACCTTCTTTGGCCTCATGTGCATCATAGCCCTCTGGTGTCTCATCCTGTGTACCATGGTACAGACATTCCGCTTCTCGGTGGCCGGGGGAGCCCTCATGATACCTTACTTCCTCTGGGTTAGCTTTGCAACCATCCTGACGTATACCGTCATGACGATGAACCCGGTCTCGTATATCCTCTTCTGACCGGCACCCTGACCAATACCTTCTTTTTCTCGGACGGTGACGATGAGGTAAGGGATCATCATGTCCATCCGCCGCATCCATATCGAGAATTACAAGAGTTTTTCCGAGATCGATATCGAGCTGACACAATTCAATGTCGTCATCGGATCCAACGCGGCCGGCAAATCCAATTTCATCTCGGTCTTCCGGTTCCTCCGCGACATCGCCCGCCACGGCGTCGTGAACGCCATCGCCATGCAGGGGGGAACCGAGTACCTCCGCAACGCCAAGATCGGGACCTCGCGGGACCTTGTCGTGAAGGTGACCTACCTGCCGGATACCGGCCTTGAGGTGGTGGACCCCCGGAGGAACGGGGAATCGCTTCTGGGGATCCGGTCCTGCGAGTCCATGTACGAGTTTGCCCTCCGGTTCGAGGAAGGCAGCGACAACTTCACGATCGTCCGTGACCGGCTGGTGATAGGATGCGAGGTTTCCGGCTGCACCCGTGACGGGACAGATGTCCGGGAAGGCCCGGTCATCGGGCGTGGCGAGATCGAGGTGCTCCATGAACCGGAAGGAATCCGGTACACTGCAAAGGTTCCGGAAGGATGCAGCCTGAAAGAAGAGGATATCATCCCGATCTTCTTCCGGGGAAAACGCCTGCCGGAAAAAACCCTCCTGTTAGAAACCGTGTACGGGTATCCCCTGCCCCACAGCGAGAAGTTCTTTGACAAGATCGCGGTCTATGATATTGACCCCAAACTTCCCAAGAAGGGCATCGTCATCACCGGCAAGCGTGAGCTTGAGGAGGATGGCAGCAACCTTGCGCTCGTAATCAAGACCATCGGGGAGGATCCGGCCCGGAAGCGCAAACTGGCCAACCTGCTGCGCGATGTCCTGCCCTTTGTGGAGGACTTCACTGTCAAAAAATTCATGGACGTATCCTTCATCCTGACCCTGAAGGAACGGTACGTCAAAAGCTACGAGCTCCCCGCGTCCTCCCTCTCGGACGGGACGATTGCCATCTTTGCGATGATCATCTCGTTGTATTTTGAGGAGAAACCGTTCATCATCATCGAGGAACCGGTCAGCCATATCCACCCGTTCCTTGTCTCCCGCCTGATGGCGATGATGAAGGAGGCCTCAGAGAAGAAGCAGGTGATGGTCACAACCCACAGCACCGAAGTGGTCAAGTACGCCAGTCTCGAAGACATCCTCCTCATTTCCCGGGACAGCGAAGGCTACTCCATCATATCGCGGCCCGCCGACAAAGAAGAGGTCCGGACCTTCCTGGAAAACGAGATCGGGATCGAGGAACTCTACGTGCAGAACCTCCTGGGATTATGAGCATGAAAAAACGGCTGTTTATCCTGGTCGAAGGCGAGGACGATATCCGGTTCTTCGGCCGGATCATCAAACCCCTGCTTGCCCCCTCCTACCTGTCCGTTGAGATCATCCCGTATGCCTGCATCAAGCGGGAGAAGGTCAGCAAGTTCCTGCGCAGCGTGTCCCTGATGAACAACGACTACATCTTTGTTGCCGATATCGACCAGGAACGTTCGGTGCGGGACAAGAAGCAGATCCTCTATTACCGGTTCAGCGATATTGATGGCAGGAGCATCGTGGTTGTCATCCGCGAGATTGAGAGCTGGTACCTTGCCGGGATCTCCCCCGATACCGCCCAGGAACTCGGGGTTGCCGATGTTCCCCACACCAACCACCTGACCAAGGAGGATTTCAATGCAATGATCCCGCAGCACTTTGATTCCCGGATTGATTTCATGTTTGAGATCCTCAAATCCTTCTCCCTTGAGACCGCCATCAGGAAAAATGACTCGTTCCGGTTCTTCTTCAACCATTACCTTGAGGGAAAATCCTCGCTTGACTACCCGGTGCGGTGATGCCGGCCCCCCGTCACCGGTTCGGGGCTTCCTGTCAGTACCGAAATGATTATTGAGATCATAGCGCCACTCTTCTAGTATCGTCACTGGAGGTACTGAATGGGAATGGACTGTTACATCTGTGGAATCTGCGGCCACAAGTACAACCCGGAGAAAGGAGAACCGCTCCAGAACATCAAGCCCGGTATCGCGTTTGGGGACCTGCCGGGCGACTGGACCTGTCCGGTCTGTTTTGCTGAAAAGAACAAGTTCCGGATGGAGTGAGGGGGAAACACATGGTTGCAAAGGAGATTGTTCCGGGAGTGTTTTGGGTCGGGGCGCTCGATTTCGACCGCCGTCTTTTTGATGAACTGATCCCGCTGCCCGAAGGAACCAGCTACAATGCTTACGTTATCCATGGCAGCGAGAAATCTGCGCTGATTGATACGGTGGACCCGGCAAAGGAGTTCGAGCTCATCGAGAACCTGGTCAAGTTCAGGATCGAACGGATTGATTACGTCATTATCAACCATGCCGAACAGGACCATGCCGGTTCTCTTCCCATGATCCTGGAATTCTTCCCGGATGCAAAAGTGGTGACAAACGAGAAGTGCCGCGACCTGCTCATCGCCCTCCTGCATATTCCGGCGCACGTTTTCCATATCATCAAAGACGGGGATACGCTTTCGCTCGGGGACCGGACGCTTGAGTTCCATCTCACCCCGTGGACACACTGGCCGGAGACGCAGGTCACCTTCCTCAAAGAGGATCGCATCCTCTTCCCCTGCGATCTCTTCGGGTATCACACTGCATCGAGTGAACTCTATGCGGTGGAAGATGCCGTCACCCTCCGGTCCGCCAAGCGGTACTATGCCGAGATCATGATGCCGTTCCGGAACAGCATCCGGGGATACATTGCCATGGTCCGGGATCTCTCCCCTGCGATGATTGCACCCAGCCATGGCCCGGTCCACAAAAACCCTGCCTTCATCCTCGATGCCTACAGCGACTGGAGCTCGGATTCGGTAAAAAATGAAGTCATCATCCCGTACGTATCGATGCACGGGAGCACCCAGAAGATGGTGGACCATCTCGTGTCCGCGCTGATGGTGCGGGGTATTGCCGTCAAGCCGTTCAACCTCTCCCGCACTGATATCGGGGAACTTGCCCTGGCCCTCGTGGATGCGGCAACGATTGTTGTTGCAACCCCGACGGTTCTCTTCGGGCCGCACCCGCAGGTGGTCTCTGCAACGTACCTTGCCAATGCCTTAAAACCCAAGACCCGGTTCGCCTCGGTCATCGGGTCCTATGGGTGGGGTGGGAAGAGCGCTGATACGATTGTGAAGATGCTTGACCACGTAAAAGTCGAAGTGCTGGAGCCGGTCATTGTGCGGGGACTCCCGGACGAAGCTGCCATGCAGGGGCTTGACCGGCTGGCTGACGAAATCTTAAAGAAGCACAAAGAGATCAGTATCGTGTAGGAACAGAGGAACCACTATGACAAAGATGTTTGAAGTCTACAAATGCGAGGTATGCGGAAACATTGTCAAGGTAGTCCACCCCTCGGGTGGCACGCTCGTCTGCTGCGGCCAGAACATGGCCCTGCTTGCCGAGAAGACTGCTGACCAGGGTAAAGAGAAGCATGTGCCGGTTGTGGAGAAATCGGCAAACGGGATCCTGGTGAAGGTCGGATCTATCCCCCATCCCATGGAAGAGAAGCACTACATCGAGTGGGTAGAAGTACGGCATGGGGAAAACGTCTTTATCAAAGGGTTTAAGCCCGGCGAGAAGCCTGAAGCCGAGTTCTGCATTCCCGACACCAATGTCAAGGTACGGGAATACTGCAGCGTGCACGGGCTCTGGACCAACAAAGCCTGATCCCCCTTCATTCCCCTGCCTTTTTTCGTGCAAATCCTTTTAGCACCCCCGCTGCAACCCTTAAGTGATGCAGCGCCTGCGGTATCTCTCGTCAATTATTTCCGATGTGGGGGATATTTTTGTGTACATTGCGCCCAGCTGCTGCGTGCCGCTTCTCGTTGCGCTCCTCTATGCCGAATGGAACCTGCTCCTTCCCATGGCTGCTGTGCCCGCGGTCTTTTTTGCAGCCGGGATGCTCATGCGGGCACTCCCGCGCAATGAACGGGGCACCCGGCTCTCGACCGCGTTCTGTTCGGTGGCGCTCTTCTGGTTCCTGTGTGCCATGGTGAGCAGCATCCCGTTCATGCTGGGGCTGCACATGAGTTTTTCCGATGCCCTGTTCGAGGGGATGGCCGGCTGGACGGGCACGGCGTTTACGATGATGCAGTCCCTTGAGACCGCCCCCCACGCCATCCTCTTCTGGCGTTCGTATATGCAGTGGATCGGGGGGATCGGGATCATCGCCTTTGCCATCGCCCTCGGGAGCAGTACCGGGCTTTCCCGGTCGAAGATCTTCAGGACCGAGAGCCGGGATGAGGCCTTCATGCCGACCGTGAGGAACACCGGGCGTGCCCTTTTCCGGATCTACGCGTTGCTGACCTTCATCGCGGTGGGGGTCATCCTTTTTACCGGCCTCTCGCTGTGGGAGTCGCTCAACCTTGCCCTGACAACCATCTCCACCGGGGGGTTTTCCCTGCATGACGAAGGGATCCTGTTCTACAACAGCACCTCTTTAGAACTCCTCCTGATCCCGATCATGATTGTCGGGGCATTGCCATTCAAGCTCTATTACCTGGTGCTGGAAAACCGCCGGTGGAGCCTGTTTGGCGATGACCAGATCAAACTCTTCGCCCTCATCTTGGCATTCGGCGTAGCGGTCCTCACCTACGACCTGGTCTTTTTCGGGAACCTTCCCGTTGTCCCGGCCGTGAAGCAGAGCCTTTTCATGACCGTTTCTGCCCTGACAACGACAGGGTACCAGATCACCGGTCTCCACTCATGGGCCGAAGTGACCCTCCTCTTTCTCACCCTGATCACGTTTATCGGCGGAGCTGCCGGCAGTTGTGCGGGCGGGATCAAGCTGAACCGCGTCAGTCTTGCCGCCCATGCCCTTGTCTGGTGGTTCCAGCGGCTCTATATCAGCGGAAAGGTACTTGTTCCATTCCGGATCGAGGGCCGGATCATCCCCAAGGCGATCGCGGAGCTCGAGACCGCCAAGAACATGCTCGTCATCATCCTCTCGGTCCTAACGGTGTTTGTTGCAAGCCTTGCCATCCTCCAGTTCCACCTGACAACGTTCACCATCACCGAGATTGTCTTTACCATCGTCTCGGCGTTCTCGACCTGCGGGATCAACAGCGGGTATGTCTCTGCCGATATGCCGGTGATCTCGAAATGGATCTTCATTGTGACGATGTGGATCGGCCGGCTCGAAGTGATCCCGGTGGTCATGCTCCTCATGGCCCTGTTCCGGGGCGAAGAATAAGCCGGGAACTTCTGGTTTTTCCCGGAACGGGAGCTGCTTTTCCCTGCTCAATGAGGCGCGGAGGATGCGGGGGTCGCGTCCTGCCCCCCGCCGCCCAACTCAACTCCACTTTCTTTAACATCAGGAAATCTCATATAAACCGCCGCCCTATAGTAGGACAATGAAGCAGATCGCCCTGTACGGGAAAGGCGGGATCGGCAAATCCACCACTTCGGCCAACCTCTCTGCAGCCCTCTCGGAGCGGGGGCTTAATATCCTCCAGATTGGCTGTGATCCCAAGCGGGACAGCACCCGTATGCTCATGCATGGCAGGTTCATCCCCACGGTCATGGACCTCGTGCGGGAGCGGGGCGATGCTGCAGTCACCCTTGCGGATGTCGAGTTCAAAGGCTACAACGGCGTCCGGTGCGTGGAAGCCGGGGGGCCTGAACCCGGTGTCGGGTGTGCCGGCCGGGGGATCATCGCAACCTTCCAGATCCTCGAGAAGTTCGGGGCCTTAAGCGGCGATGTCATCGTCTATGATGTCCTTGGTGATGTGGTCTGCGGCGGGTTTGCAATGCCGATGCGGGAAGGGTATGCCCAGGAGATTTACCTTGTCACTTCCGGGGAGCTCATGTCCCTGTATGCCGCAAACAACATCTGCAAGGCAATAAAACGGCTGGCCTCACGGTCCACCGGAAAATGCCGGCTTGCCGGGGTCATCTGCAATGCCAAAGGGCAGCCACGGGAAGAAGAGCTGGTTGCGGAGTTTGCAAGAGCCGTCAACAGCAGTCTTGTTGAGTTCATCCCCCGGGACCGGGTTGTCCAGCTTGCCGAACTGAACAAGAAGACGGTCATTGAATATGATCCACAGTCGGCCCAGGCCGGGCACTACCGGTCGCTTGCAGCCCGGGTCATGGAGAATACGAACCTGACCATTCCCACCCCTCTTGAGATTGATGCCCTTGAACACCTCGCCTACTCCTACATCTAGGTCCGGCGGCTGCACCCTCACGGGAGCACTCTCGGTCACAACCCATGTGCGGGATGCGGTCAGTATCATCCACGGGCCCAAAGGCTGCGCCCACCATAACTTCTCCCTGCTCCATGCCACCGGTCTTGACAATGACCGGGCCGTGATCCCCGGCATTGTCTCGTCTGCTCTTTTGGAAAGCGATGTTGTCTTTGGGGGCGAAGAGGCACTCCTCCGCACCATCCGTTCCGCATGCAGCGGGGGAGCCGGGGCCGTTTTTGTGCTTTCCACCTGCATTGTCGAGACTATCGGGGATGATGTCGAGGAGGTCTGCAGCCGCGACTGGCCGGTACCGGTTATTCCGGTACCTACTGCAGGATTCCTCGGCGGCACGTTCCACCATGGCGTGAATAATGCGCTTATTGCCATCAGTTCCCTTGCCGGCCCTGTCGAAAAGGACCTCACGGTGAATATCATCGGTGAAATGAACCTCGAGTATGAGGTGGAGGAGAATTATGCGGAAGTCCTGCGGCTCTTACATTCCCTGGGCCTCCCGACAAATATCCGGTTTGTCCATAACCTGAATACCTGGGATATTGCATCCCTGGGCGCTGCCCGTCTCAACATCCTCCGCGACCCGTCGCTTGTCCCCGTGGGGGAGCACCTCTCCCGCATTTTCAGCACCCCCTATGTGCCGTCATTTCCCTCCGGCCTTTCGGGGACCCTTGCCTTCCTGCAGGCTGTTGGCAATGCCTGCGGGGTCGATTCCCGGCGGGCCCTGGAGATTGAGCAGGCCCTCCAGGCCGAAGTTCTTGCTGATTTTGCTGATATCGGGGACCAGAGAGGCGTGTTTTCCGGTCCGGTACTGAATGGGGAATGTTCCCATGCAGCGCAGGAGGCAGCCGATGCACTGCATATCCGGGTCAGCACGGACCCGGAGCTTCCCGCCCTGCCGGTGCATCCCTCCGTCGGGACAGCCGGTATCCGGCGCATGCTCCACCGGTGGAGGCGGTCGCTCCATGCCTGAATGCGATAATCCGCTCTGGCCCTGTGCCATGACCGGGGCTGCCGCCTGTCTTGCAGGCATTTCCGGTATATCGGTAGTCATCCACGGATCCAGCGGGTGTTATTACTACCCGGCAACGCTCCTCAAGGCCCCGCTTTTTGGTACGTTCATTTTGGAAAAGGAGGTGATCTTCGGGTCGGAGGACCGGCTCTGCGAGGTTATCGGGGATCTCGCAAAGACCGGCAACCGTATCGCTGTGATAACCACCTGTGTGCCGGCAATCCTTGGCGAGGACGTAAAGGCAATGGTAGCCCGGTACGAGGTCCTGCTGGTTGACAGCCCGGGATTTGCCGGCGACGCAGAAGTGGGGTACGCAAAGGCGCTCTCCCTGCTGGAGCCGGCCGTTGACCCTGCCCGGCCCGGCATCAACATTGACGGGGCGTGCCTTCTTGACCCGTTCTCCCGCGGCAACGTGCAGGAGATGCGTCGTCTCCTTTCGCTTGCGGGTATCCCTGTTGGCGTTGTCCTCTGTGACACCAGCCGTGCATCGCTCTCCCGCCTGTCCCCGTTTACCCTGGGAACAAATACCGATTTCCGGAGCAACGCGGGGGAGTACGTTGGCGGTACCCTGGGTTTTTCCCCGCTGAAGAAGACCTTTGGCCGGATCGGGGAGGTGATCCCGGAAGCAGATGGAGCTGCCGTCCTCTCCGAGATCGAGCGGCAGGAAGAGGCGCTCATCCATGCCTGTGACAAGTACCTCCGGCGGTTCAACCCGCCATCCGTTGTCATCTTTGCGGGATCGGCATATGCCGGTTTCGCGGCGGATACCCTGAAACACTACCTCGATGCCGATATCCGCGGTATCGGTCTTCGCAATCCTGAAACGTCCGGTCTCCCCCCGCATTTTCCCCACGAATATGTTGCCAGCCTCTCCCGGGTAAAAGACCTCATTGAGACCCATGCCCCTGACCTTGTTTTCGGGTCATCGTTTGAACGGTCCGTTACGGGAAACCGCGGTTTTGTCGGGCTCATCCCGCCGCTCCGGGGCGAAGTGCGCCTTGCTCCCCGTCCCCTGGCCGGCATCAACGGGACCCTCTCGTTCATGGAGGATGTCCTCAATACCTGCATGGACCAGAAGGTCCGGCAGCGGAACACCTACTCCTGACACCGCGGGAAATTTCACTTTCACCCTGCACACGCTTACCCGTTATATACCCCCGGAGCTGACGCCAGTATACGACAGAAGGTGGTCGTGTATGATGGAAAAAGCAGGATATCTCCAGCGGAACCGGTGCCAGGCTCTTGACAGTGACGGGGTAAGCCACGAAGTGCTCGAACTCCATATCTGCGGTGCCCGGTACGCTGTCCGCAGGGCCGACCTGGTCC
>JAAZNH010000045.1 GCA_012798365.1 Methanomicrobiales archaeon
CAAGCAGGGCGAGGATGACAAACGGGGCAACCATCCCGCCGGCCATAACAAACTCCCCGAAATCGCCGGTAAGGGTATTGGCGGCGGACAGGGCGAGGACAAGAAGGAAGATCGCGATAAGCGGGAGGAGGATAAGAAGATCACGCAGACCCCCTTGCGGCGACTGGTCGGTCATTCCCATAACAATGGGGAGTATTCCTATATTGGCTTCGCTCCCGGCCGGAGGCCGGCCAGTGCCGGCAGGGAACGGGGGGCTCCTTTGCGCGTGAGAATAATCCGTGCCGGTTCTGTGTAACCATCTGGCGTCAAAGTGTCAGAAAAACTCCCGATCATTTGACCCGGAAGCACCCCTCTCGTGAACAGAGTTCAGCAGGACCGTTCAGTTTTCGTGGCACAACCCCCGTTGGAAGAAATCTGAAAAAATTCTTCCTGTCCTTTGGGACCCGCGGAACCTTTCGGTTTTTACAGCATATCCCCGCCCACGAAGGAGCCTGAAGAGTTTTTATTGTCTTCAAGGTTCTTCGGAACCTTTCGATGTGGAATAATCCTGCATGCGAAGAACACGGACGGGTTCTTCTTTCCCTCAAGGTTCTGCGGAACCTTTCGGCATTGAAAGCATTTTACTATCTCTCCGGCCAATAGTACAGGCAGGCGAGAATATCTAAGTGGCCAACAGAGGCAGACTCAAGATCTGTTCCCGAAGGGGTTCGCAGGTTCAACTCCTGCTTCTCGCATCCAGGCGCGAAGTATAATGCGCTTTTTTAGCGTCCTTTCAGAAATCATTGGTAAATCTTCTGGAATACTCCGTTTCCGTTGAAAACACGGGGTCTGTTTTACCGGAACAATTCCACCAGCCCGAACCGGTGCGGGCCCAGCTTTCCACTGAAGTTGGATGCGCCGATATGCGTGATCGTGCCGGTGTTACAGGCAGCCAGGATGCCGGCGTTCATCGCAGCTTTGACGGGCTCTTCGCCAATACCGTTGATAACGATCTCATATACCGCATGGACCCCATCAGGTACCTGTGAATCCGGAACTATGCCTTTGAGTGATGGGCAAAGTGCATGGTTGGTGCTTGCCGGCATGGGGAACCGGTAGTTTTTGCACCCGACCTTGGATCCACTGCCAACGATGCCCCCGGCAAAACTCATGATAACACCGGGCAAGCCGGCAATGGCAGCCGCCCCTGCTTCAGCAGCAACAAGCGCTGACGTATGATCGTTACCCATGACAAGGAAGTTGCCTCCCGCAATCCCCTTGACCGTGCCGAACCGCTCCTCGCCCACGTACTCGCCTTCCATCACAGGGATCTTCCAGCACTGCCGGCCCCTCACGTTGCATCGCTTCTCGTATCCATCTCCGAAATAATGCATGCGGATATAAAAGCGCGATTCTGCGGATTCAAGGCCGTCAAACGCTGATGCCGTTGGTGCCGGGAGGATACACTGGGAGATGCGGGCAGCGACATTAGCCTTCATGGCCTTCTTCTCGGCACAGATCAGGATAGAAACCCCCGGCCGCCCGTCCGGTGTCTGATCCGGGGGGAGGTGCTCCTCGATTCCGGCCTCGCAGGGACAATAGATCTTCGACGTTGCAAAGCCGGTGGCAGAGATCGCTGCACGCTCCGCCCATTCCGGTGTGTCGGCGGTGATGATGACCCGGCTCACCCAGGTCGGAAATGCTTCGGCAAACGTGTCAAGAATGGTAACGCCGCCGATCTGCATGACCTCACACCCCGCCCCGGTACACCACACCGTCCTCGGTGATGATCATGTCCATCCGGACATCGGTCGGGTCCAGCGGGAGATGGTCCATCTCCTGGCAGGCAAAGGCGATCCCGATCTTGAAAAGGCCCGGGTTCTTCTCCAGGAACCGGTCATAGTAGCCGGCACCATACCCGATCCGGGAACCCGTCCGGTCAAACCCGAGCATCGGCAGGAGGATGATGTCGATATCCTTTGCATCCGCCGGGATCTCACTGCCGATTGGCTCCGGCACACCGAACGTGCTTGGTACCAGCACGGCCCGGTCGCGGAGGTAGGACAAACGCAGGCTGACATCCTCCTTCACGATGATAGGGACGATCACCGGGATCCTGCGTGCCAGCAGCGTATCGATGAGTGGGGCCGTATTCACCTCGAGCTCTTTTGAGGTATAGGCCATCACGGTCTTCCCCTCCGGGACCTGTGCCGACACGTGCCGGCAGACTCTGGTGCTCCTCTCGTCCCGTTCAGCCGGGGAGAGTGCCGTTTTTCGCTCACGCAGGACCTGCCGGATCCGGAGTTTCTGTTCGCGCATGGGCAATAGTAAAGCGCAGGGATATTTATTGGTATGGCCTTTCCGGAGCATCCGGGAACCGGTGTGAAACAAGATTTCTGCCGGGCAGGAGTGCTGATGCAGGCCTGCGTGTGTTTTTCCAAAACGTATCGTATCCCCGCTCCTACCGCCATCCATAATAGCCATCCCGCCGTACCAGAACCGGGAGCACAGACTGGCAGGAAACAGTGATGGAATTCAGCCCGTTCATCCAGGGAATTATCATAGGCCTCACGCTTGCGGTACCGGTTGGTCCGATTTCCCTGCTCTGCATCCGCCGGGCGGTTGATGGTGGCCGGCTGCATGGGATCGTCTCCGGGATCGGGGTTGCAACCGCTGATTCCTGCTATGCTGCGATCGCGGTGCTCGGGCTTACCGCAATCTCCGGCGTTATCCTTGCCCACCAGGTCTTCTTCCGTGCCCTGGCCGGCATTGTCCTTATTATTGTCGGGGTTAAGGTTGCCCTCTCCGTTCCAACAGAACCCGGCCGGGATGGCGGCCAGGTATCGTACGTCACAGATTACCTCTCCCTCCTTGCCCTGGCGCTCGCCAACCCGCTGACCATCATCTTCTTCCTCGTGGTGCTCCCCGGGTTTGGCATTGTCCTTGGCGGGACCCCCCTTCTCACCTCGGCAGAATTTGTTCTGGGGATCTTCTCCGGATCCGTTGCATGGTGGATCCTCCTCTGCGGTGGGGTGGGTTCCGTGCGCTCTTCGCTCTCGATTACGAACCTCCGGTTCATCAACAGGGTCTCCGGCCTCCTCATCATCCTGGCCGGGCTCGCAGCCCTCCTGCTGCTTCTCCTGAACCGGTAAGGGACCCCCGCAATTCTATCATTACAGTCTGGGTTCCTGGCAGACGGCAATATCATTATTTCCTTTTACACCAACAATTAAGCACCTGTACAAGGGATTACAGCCTCAAGGAGATGGTGTACTGACGGACAAGAAACCGGGCGCAGCACCCCCGGGTGATGAGGTTATCCGGGTAAAACTCCCCCAGAAACGCAACCGCGAGATGTTTGGCTGTGCTGAGCTGATGATGGGTGCAAACCATATCCGGATCCGCTGTTTTGACGGCGTTACCCGGATGGGCAGGATAAAGGGAAAGATCAAGAAGAAAGTCTGGATCCGCGAAGGCGACATCCTGATCGTCATCCCGTGGAACTTCCAGGACGAGAAATGCGATATCGTGTACCGCTACACCGGCCCGCAGGTGGAGTGGCTCCGGCGCAATAATTACCTCTCCTGAAAACTCTCCCCAGGCTCTTTTTCATAATGAAGTTTTTACATGTTACCCATGCGGTCAGCGGACAAGCGGGAATTTTCTTCCCTCTGTTTATCCGATGAAGTACTTCTCACCCTGTGAGAAAATAGCGACAGAGAATTTTGCTTCAGATGTTGAATTCTCGGAAAAAGAGGAAAAGGGAGTTATTCGAGTTTGATGAATGCCCGTCCCTGGGTGTTGTAGGTGAAGGGGCCGCATTCTTTGGTGACTGAAGCGTCTTTTGTGAATGCATGGACCTGGATCTTGTACCCGCCCGGCGGGAGGTTGCCGGTGTTCAGAACTGAACTCTGCGGGTGGACAAGGTCGAATGCGGGGTTAAGTGTCAGCACATCAAACCGGACCGGTGTTCCCTCGTTGAGAATGTAGCTGACCTCAACGGTGATCATTTCAGCACCATTGTAGGTAGTAGTCCAGGTCACCGGGATGGTTCCGGTAACCTCCCCTTCGCCCACCCGTTTCAGGTCATGAATGTTGATAATCTTCTCGGTGACCCCGACGTTCTCCGGGTTCATGGCCGCCGAGAGGGTCAGGTTGGGGAAGTGCATGCAGCTGTCGCCGGCTGCCCCGTTCTTGAAGCAGACCTGGGAGTTGGGGCCAAATATCTGGATGTTCCCTTCCTTGAGCACCTTGAACCGGAAGTCTGCCTGCCAGGTCTCGTTGATGTTGACGGTCCCGATATTGAAACCCAGCTGGCTGTTATGATCGTTCCAGTACTGGCTCTGGTCCACAATCACTGGCCCTACCTTGGTGAAGGGCAGGCCGGTTGCGAGGTCAATTCCCGGTACGAGGTGTTCGTCAATCTCACCATCCTTGGTTTTATTGAACTTGTCAATCATCGTGGATCCGGGCTGGATGGCCGGCGTATCCCCTCCACCAACGGGATCCGGAACATAATCAAAGATCTTTTCACCGGGCGGAGACATGGCAGCGTTGATGATGAGCTGGCCAAAGTCCAGTGCAACTTCGGTGTCCACACCGGCCTCCTGGATCAGGTCGCCTGCGATCTTATCGTAAGCTTCATCCAGTTCTGCCGCGGTTGTGGCCCGCTGGTAGAAACCTCCGGTATGCTCGGCCATCGTTGTGAGAACACTGACTGCATCAGGGTCTGGTGTTCCCGCAAAGAAGATAAAGTAGAGCCGGATGTTGTGGTTCTTGGCATAGATGGAGAGGTTCTGCTCGGTGAATTCCCCATCCGTGCACCGGCCCATGGCTTCCCGGACGGAACAGGTGGCGGGATAATCATCGGGATAGTAACAATTACCCCATTTCCACTGGCAGCACCGACCGCCAGTACGATACCACCCGGCTGCACAGGTTGTACAGTAGTTGATGGGATTCATGTCAGTAATTGTTCCGCCAAGACCCGGATAATACCGGTAATTATTTGTATCGACATCAGGGAAGGAGGTGTATTCGTGGGAGCCAGCCGGCCAGCCGTTACCGCTGCCAGCAGGGGTTCCCTCGTTGTTCCAGTCCCCGTCCGTCATGACGACAACCGCCCGGACCGCTTTGGGATTTAGATTGGGGTCGGCAATCATGTCTTCAATTGCTTTCTTCACACCCTCCCGCGTGGCAGTTCCTCCGCTGGGGGTGAGTGCGTTAATATCTGTTCTCACCTGCGCGAACGGTGTTTGCATGCCGCCGGTTCCCTGCGTCGAAGTCCCGCCAGCGCTGTATGACCACAACCCGACCCGGTCATTGGTCTCGCTCATATGATCGATGAAGACATTTGCCGCATCCTTTGCAATCGTTATCCGTTTCGGTGTTCCACCTGAATGACCGGTAATGTCCCAATCCATGCTCCCGGACCGGTCAATCACCATGTTGACATCAATCGGATACTTGTACAGTGCCCAGCCATCACCAACCAGTTTGACGGAGACATTGACATTATCCCCGACCTTGGCCTGCATCGGGTTGACCGCAACGAGGGCGCTCAAGTAGGGATAGTTCTTCCAGCTGACCGGTTCATCCCGCTGTATTCCTTTCCAGTCTGCAGTGATTACACATTCTCCCGAGACCGTAGGTTCATAGCCGGCTTCAGATGCGGTGGGATAGGCCCCCGGGTAGAACCTCACCGTCGCATAGCCGTTCTCGTCCGTTGTGGCACTTGCGGTGATTTCAGTAGCCGTTTTTGAGAATGAGGGATATGTGGTGAATGTGGCAGCCGTGGGATTATTTTTTACATCATGGAACGTGAAGGTCACGGGCTCACCGGCAACACCGTTCCCCATGATATCCGTGACCTTTGCGGTAATATTTGCATAGATGAGGGGGTTGGCATCACGGCTGGGCATATTCTGCGGGTTGGCGGTGAGGGAAAGGCGTGTCGGTGCCGTGCTGTAGAACCGGACCTCCTTGGTTTTCTGTTCAGAGGGATTATTTACCGGTGTGCCGGTAATGGTGAAAAGACCGGTAAAGGATTTGGGCCCGTAAGTGGACCAGACTTCTCCGTTCTCCAGGGATTTTAATTCAAGTGTTGTTTCTACCGTGGGAGATCCGGATGCATATGTCTCGATTAACACCGGCTGATCCATCGTGGGATTATCATACTTATCGTAAAGCGTATAGTGGAAGGTGAACTTGCTTACGCCGTCTGCTGTCACGGTTGGCGGGAATCCCGGCGTATATGAGTCAGGGCTGAAGGATTGTTCCATCCTGACCGGGACCCCTTTTGCATAGGTCCTGAAGGACTTGATATCCTGGGGGATGGCGCCGGTCGATTCAACAAGGAGATAGTGCCAGCCGGGTTTTGTGGCCGGGGTAACGGTGAACACTGCTGTTCCGGCAGCGTTGAGGTTGACCGTTGTATCATGGGTCATGCTATAGTCAGTGAATCCGCAGTCATTGGGGGGGGTGGGTCCGTTGATATGAAGTTTGAGATAGTGCAATGGTTGTCCGTTCTCGTTCTCGTACCGGGAATCAATGAGATTTCCCCACCGGTCATACAGGGTAATCTTGAACGGGATGGTTCCCTCGACTTCCCCAATATTCGGATAGTCATACGATGCCGAGTAGGGAACATTATGGTCGATCTTCTGGTCGAACGTGAGGTATGTGTGCCATGGTGTATCGGCGGGAGCATCTGATGAGGCAATATCTGCGCGGATCTGGGCGGTTCCGCTGGTTGGGTGGCTGCTGTTGACCGTGAATGTGCATCTTACCTGGCCGTTGCTGTCCGTTACCGCAGATGCCGGACTGACCGTACCGAGAACCGGGTTATCAACCGTAATCGTGACCAGGGCATTCTGCACAGGACCGGCATAGCCCGGTGTATTGTTGTAGGCGGTAATTTTGTATTCATTAAACTGGCCAGGATCCGCGATGATCCAGATCTTTGAACCATCACTCGGAAGCATGGTGGATGCAGTTGGATCTGCATAATATGCGCTCATGGGCCCAATCAGGAGGAGAAGGCCCAGCATGAGGAAAACGACACGGTTCACTATCATACCCAACACCTTGGAAAAAATAGTAGTATTTCATAGTATTTAAACCATTGGAATTTTAATTCGACTTAAATTAAGGCCAAAATCCAAAAATAACAAATTAAATTAGAAATTTTACCTATTATCCTCCCTGCACGATACGGATTGTTCCGAGGAAAATAAGACCATTCCTTGTTTTATTGACGTTAATAATATCAAAAAAAAATATCCTGACCCCGATATCAGAGGGTCTGTATGTCAACCTCATATTTTTTAATGACCAGTCTTGGCGCCGGTGTTGCAGCTACGGGCAGGGTATATGTTCTTGTGGTACCAACGATGGCCGGAGGCGCTGTTTTAAGTTCATTCATGAAATATCCGTCCCATGCAGCGGAATAATCGTGGGCGGGATCCGGTGTGTACTCAAAGTTTATCGGTGGCGCGGGGGTATCGGTAAAAATATACTCCGACATATTCGACAGCCCCATTTTCACGAGGCAGATTCCTGTTTTGGATTGAACTTTTGTGCTATTTACCGCCATGAGGTTGATAACCCAGGTGTTGGTGGCACTGTCATAGAACCAGCGCGGCTGCGCCAGCATTGCGGATCCGGAGGACTGTCCCTTGATGACAGCCCCGTTTTGCAGGGATATGGAATTGGTCATATCATCCATGGGGATATAGCGGAGATCTCCCGGGTGATAATTCGCCACATAATCAATGCCGTTATTGTCATAGATCCTGATAGTAGCTACAGAGGGAGTGTCAGTTGTACTATGGACATAGAGTGCCCCTCCCTCGATTTTCAGCGACGATTCCTTGTAGGGCACAGTCTTGTATGTCAGGCTTTTAAAATCGTTTTGCAGTACGATCATGTTCTTTTCCATGATCCGTTCATTTGCACTTGACTGTTGCTTCAGGAGCATGGGATAACCATACAGGGTAACAAGCCCGATACCCGTGATCACCAGACTGAAAATAAGGATGAACCCGATTGCTTCGGATACACCCTCGCTATATAACCTGTTCCTCTTTCCTATCATCCTGAATATCCTCCTGAATCATAGCTGATCTTATTCAATCCAAGCCCGGTGGTATTCCCGATTACGCCCCGGGAAGCCCCGATACCCGCAAGGGAGATCCTGATGGTGACAAGATCACGGGTGATGACCACCTCCTGGTCGATCGGTTTTGCTCCCGGCCCGATCACGACACGATAGGATTTACCGGCAACATCGTCCGGTATATCGAATTTCGTTGTTAGCGACCCGTCGCTGGGTGCAAGGGCATACACGTCCACGATTCGCGTGGATATGCCATTGCCGATATCAGTGAATGCTGCATATGAGAGTTTGTTGGCCGGGGTCTCCATGAATGTTGCATTAACCAAAAGGAGCATCACCATCA
>JAAZNH010000046.1 GCA_012798365.1 Methanomicrobiales archaeon
ATGAAGAGGGCGGCGGAAGAAGCGGCGATGAAAGAATTTCAGAAGAGGAATCGGAAAACGAATTGATTCCCTTCACCTCATCCATCTAAATCTTCAGAATTGTTATCAATTTTCTTGATTCTTTTACGATATGTCTCTCGAAATGCTGTGGGATCGGCCAGGGTGATTGACCCCAACCCCATTTCTTTTAATTGATTGAGGCGGCGTAATTCATCCTCTGGAAGATCTTTGTATGGATTTTGGATTTTTCCCCACCAATGAGCCCGATCAACACCGCTCATTTCATGGAGGAAGTCGGGGGGTCTTCCCCCGGTGTTTGCTTTCGGTTGAACGGTTATTGTGCATAGATATTCTTGACCGGAATTCCAGCCGGACTGGTTGATTTCCGCCTCAATTTCTTTTATCAAGGCTTGGAAATACGGACCATATTCGGTATTATCCATACCTTGTTTATTGATGATGCCCTGGATCAACATCTTCACCAACGAGATTGTAAATATTTTTCTCGTCTCCTTGTCGGGGTACGAATTTACAACCAAGATCAAATCTTTCAAAGACTGCCTGGCGTGATTTTTAATATGTTTGTCGTCCTGTTTCCAAACATTCTTTTGTTTTTCCCGCTCGGAATCATCCCTCAAACCGGCAAGGTATTCGTTTTTGTCCTGCGAGTCGAGGAGGAGATATTTGCGCCGCCTATCTGACAGAAATCCATAGTTCTGTTGTTTGAACGATCCCATGAATAATTGTTGTTTTACTTTTTAATATACCTTTTTACTGATTATATGTATATCATAATGTACTAAATTTTAAAAAAGGTATCTTTTGATGTACCTAAATATTCTCCACCACCCTCATTGTTAGAATAAGGAGTTGTTCTAACAATGCCCAAGATCCAAACCAGTCTTTCACTCGATGATTCGCTTGTCAGACAAATAGATAATATCAGGCAAGAGGTCCCTCGGTCTGTCGTTGTTCAGACCCTCATTGAACGAGGCCTGCGTGCCGGTGTTGAGGAGAGAGGGGGTCGCCCATGAAACCACGGGAGACGGTCAGTCAGGAAGAGGTCAATCGGATCTCCGCGCTCTCACCGGCACATAGACTGACCGTTCAAAAATTTCTCGAAAGCGGCCGGTGGGTCCTTGCAGACACGAACGTACGTTCACCGATGATGAGCAGGGAAGGATACCGTGGCGTTGCAGTATAACCCCCTTTTTATTCCACATACCCGACGCGGTGCCGAGGCCCTTATTGAAAGCTGTGCGGGAAATCTCGCCCTTCTCACCGACGCCCAAGTGCTTGCGATTTCGAAATTTATCCAGCTCCGGGGGCCGCGTTATGAAGATATTGACACGCGAACACCGGCAGAAGATCGCCGCATCGATGCGCAGGACCCGGGCCGACCGGAAGCGCCGAGGGGTATCATGGCTGAGGTGACGCTGACCCGGACCGAGTGGCCGGATTCGATCGAGCTGGGTAAAACCTCGGCCGGTGGAGTCTTAAAAATCTACTTCAATGCGTCCAACCTTTCCGAGGCGCAGCAGCGCATTGAAAACGCTGACGCTGCCCGCCAGCATCTCCTCAACAAACTGGCTGCGGGAGGGGGCAACCCATGATTGCGACAAAACCCACTGGCGCGGCGCTTGCTGATGCACGGACCCGCGAGGAGATCCTTGCTGCGCTGGATCAATATCAGGTTGAAATGTCCGCATCGCGGCCCAAAGACCCGGTACCGATCCCGAATCCCTCCGCGATTACCACAACCGCCCTACCGGCACCGAAACCGACAGAAAACCCGCTGGCATTCGGGCGGGACATGGCAACCCGCAGGCTTGTGTTCTCTGATTCAATGGAGTCGTGGCAGGCGACGAAAAACAACGAGTGTAAAGATTTTGCATGCACGGACCTGGGCAATTCCCAGCGTTTTGTCGCACGGTTCGGCCGGGATGTCCGGTACTGTCACCCGTTCAAATCGTGGTATATCTTTGATGGTCAACGATGGGCCCGGGATGACAAAGCCGTGGTTCTTGAATATGCCAAAGATTGTATTGTCCGTATCGCTGACGAAGCGCCACTTGTCGATTTTGGCACAGAACAAGCCGCGGCATTCAAGTGGGCTGCAGCGTCCCAGGCATCCAGCCGGATTGCCGGTACGGTCAACCTCGCAAAAAGCGCAGTGGCCATCTCACCGAACGACCTCGACAAGGATCCGATCCAGCTGAATTTCCCGAACGGCACATTGAATCTCAACACATTTGAGCTGGTACCCCACTCCCGGTTCGATTTCATCACAAAAGTTACCGGTTGCAATTATGATCCTGCTGCAACGTGCCCACAGTGGGACGGTTTCCTCTCATCCATCACCGGGGGCAACGCGGATCTCATTCGCTATCTGCAGCGGGCCGCCGGGTATTCTTTAACTGGAAATACCGGTGAGCGGGCAATCTTCCTCTGCTATGGTCGTGGCGCCAATGGCAAGAGCACGTTCCTCAATACCCTGGGTGCCATCCTTGGTGAATACAGCACCACCGTTGATTCGAGCACATTCTGCGTGTCCCGTGGCGAATCAGTCCGGAACGACATCGCAGCACTCAAGGGCGCCCGGCTGGTGACTGCAACGGAGGCCGGGAAAGGTAAGCGGCTTGATGAGGAGATCATCAAGAAATTGACCGGCAGCGATGACCTCATCAAAGCCCGGTTCCTTTTCCAAGAGTATTTCGAGTTCAAGCCGTCGTGCAAAATCTGGTGGGCCTTCAATAGTGCGCCGAGAATTTCTGACAGCACGGATTCCATATGGGCCCGCGTCCGCCTGATCCCCTTCTCTGTGGTTATTCCAGAAGCCCAGCGAGACATCCACCTGCCAAAAAAACTGCTCAAAGAATCGGCCGGCATAATGCAATGGGCTCTCCGCGGACTGCAAGAATACCAGAAGATCGGGCTTGCCGAACCGAAAGAGATCAAAGGGGCAACCCAGGAATACCGCGAAGATCAGGATACTCTCGCGGATTTCTTCAACGATGTGTGCATCATCGACCACGACCCCACCCACAAGATCAGCTGCGGGGCAACGGATCTTTACCAGGCATACATGAAATGGCATAACACAGAGGCCCCGGAAGAGAACCTGAAAAGCCCCCGCGCTTTTGGGTTTGAGATGAACGACCATGGGTTCAAACGGGACAGAGATTGGGCAACAAAACGCAAGATTTACCTTGGCATCAGGGTCAAAACGGGGGGTTTCTAAATCATGCTCCTTTTTCGAAAAGTAACCATGAGAAACCTTGAATTGCTATTTCCGGTACATACCCAATTTCATTTCTCATGGAGACTTTCTGAAAATACCATTTTATGGTTACTCATGGTTACGATTGGCAAAAGGAGTCCAATCCTTCCTTTTTGTTGCGGAGGTGTGTGATGGGAGCGAGACCGTGCACAGTTTGTTCCCATCCGGCACGCCAAGCCATTGATTTGTGCCTGGTAAACGGTACACCGGTACGGACAACGGCACAGCAGTTCCAGCTGTCTCCAAGTGCGATCCAGCGCCACAAGACATCCTGTCTGAAACGGAACCCGCCAGCTATCACCAATCCAATTCCCGCACCGGCATACCAGTCTGTTGAAGAAGCAGCCGTTGCGGAGCGGGTATCCTCAACCATCATCTCCCGTGTGTCCTCCCTGGTCTCCACACTCGAAAATCAGGCGGTGGAGTGCGCTACCGACAAGGACCGCAGGAACATGACGGCCACGGCCTCGGCCCTGATCAAGGCATTGGAGCTCAATGCCCGGCTCACGGGCGAACTCGGCCCAAACAACCAAACCGCCCTGCAGGTGAATGTCGGCGGGCAGAGTATGCAGACATCCCCAGAGTGGCCCGTTCTCGTGCGGGTCCTCACCAGGCATCCGGAGATCTACGCGGAGCTGACATCAGAACTCGCGGAGGCTGGGTTGTGATGCAGAAATTCTCCGGCCCGGAAGATTCGTCGAAACTTCGCAGAATAACAGATACTGCGCAATTATGCAGGAATTTAACCAATCCGGAAAAGCGGCGCGGTTTGTTGTCTGATTTCCTTCACATTTCCACTGAATGTTTAAATAGTGGTTTCGGGTTTTTGGAAAATACCTCCACTTCCGATGGAACATTTGAACCACTATTTCGCATGGAGGCCGCCCCATGACCGCATCGGTTCAGTACCTGATCGATCCGGCTCGGTGGGTCCGTGAAGTACTCGGATACACCCCCTGGGTGAAGCAGGTGCAGATCCTTGAGTCCGTCCGTGATAACCGGGTGACGGCTGTCAAATCGTGCCATGCTGCTGGTAAGTCATTCGTTGCAGCATCCGCGGCACTGTGGTTCCTGTTCAACCACCCCAAGAGCATCGTGCTGACCACGGCACCCACAGACCGGCAGGTCAGCGGGATCCTTTGGAAAGAGATCCGGTCGGGCCATGCTCGTGCAAAGGTTCCGTTGCCGGGCACATGCCTATCGCAGGAGCTGCGCATCGATCATGATTGGTGGGCGATCGGGTTCACCGCACCCGAATATGCTGGCGATAAGTTTCAGGGATTCCATGCGCCGTACATCCTCGTGATTGCTGACGAATCCAGCGGCATCAGCGAGGACATCTTTGACGCCATCGATGGTGTGCTCACGTCCGACCAGTCCCGGCTCCTGATGATCGGCAACCCAACCAACCCGGCCGGCCGGTTCTTCCGCGAGTTCTCGGAGATGTCCGGTGCAGAGCGGATCACGATCAGCGCCTTCGACACGCCGAACTTTACCCGGTACGGCATCACCGAGCAGGACCTCATCACCGGCACGTGGGAACAGAAGGTGACCGGCACCCTACCAGCACCTTACCTGGTAACGCCCCGATGGGTTGCTGACAGTGCCCGCCGATGGGGAACGGACAGCCCGCTCTACCTTTCCCGCGTCCTTGCACAGTTCCCGGCAGTGGGTGACAACACGCTCATCCCGCTGCACTGGATTGAGCGGGCCGTTGAACGCGACGCGGAACCCGGCAAGCCCGTGCAACTCGGCGTTGATGTTGCCCGGTTCGGCAGTGATGAAACGGTCATCATGCTGCGTGAAGGTCAGCAGGCCAGGATCTACAAGACGCTGTCGCGCTCTGACACGATGGCAACGACCGGGGAGATCATCTGTGCGATACGCGAGACTGGTGCCGAGCTGGCAAAGATCGATAGTGTCGGGGTCGGTGCTGGCGTATTCGACAGGTTGCAGGAACAGCAGCATCCCGTGGTCGAGATGCAAAGCGGATCATCTGCGCACGATAAGGAGCGGTATGCCAACGCCCGAGCGGAGTGGTGGTGGGATCTCAGGACCCGGTTCGAGCGGGGTGAGATCAGCATCCCCAATGATGAAGCGCTCATCACCCAGCTGGCCGGCATCCGGTACAAGATCAACAGCCAGGGCCGGATCCTGATTGAGAGCAAAGACGACATGAAACGCCGTGGGGTGTCCAGCCCGGACCGGGCTGATGCGCTGATGCTGGCATTCGGCCTCTCTGCTGATGAGCGAAACGAGCCGGGCGAACAGATCCTCATCAGCGGAGGTTATCGTGCCCCGCCAGATTCTTTCCAGCCCCATTCCGGCCCACCGACAGAAGACGACTATCGAGCGATGGGGATTTGGTGAACATGGCGGGCAATGATCTTTTTCGCCCTCTGGAGTGAGCCCGTTCATGATGACACAGAATGCCATGAGAGTAAACCCGCACAAGATCCGCTGTCCAAAATGCAACAGCTCGAGAGTGCGGTGCCGGTGCGGGGTTTGGACCTGCTGCCGGTGCGAAACGATTGTGATCAAAAATTCAGGAGATGATGATAATGGAAACACTCAGTAAGACATTCAGGAAAATTCAGGAAATGCAGGAGACTATGGGCAAGGAGTTTGCCGAGGTTACGGAACGGAATGAAGCCGTCGCAAAGCTGGCCGCTATCGCAGAGATCCGCGGATCTGTTGACCGGGACCTGAAAGCATACGAGGCGTTCAACCCCGCGATCTCGATCAGGGACCTGTCCTTTACGACGGATGGGGCAAAAAAGCAGATCCGGCTCGATGCGGAGCAGAAGATCGCCGCCGGGATCTGCACGCTCCTCGAGTACGCAAAACAGAACCCGCTTGCAAGTGCTGACGATCTCAAAGCCCTATCGATTGAACTTCCGGTCCAGATGGACATCAGCACCATCGTCCTGATCGGTCGTTGTGCGAGGATCGCGCAGAAATACGAGGACGCAAAGCCGGGGCTCACCAAGGCCCTGCTCAATCTCGTGACTAAGCCCGTCGGGTGATCCTGGTGGAAATATCCAATTCTTTTCCAGTCCGGAACGCCCCCGAGCTTACCCTGCAGGGTCTTGACCGGTGGTTACCATTCGAGAATACCGACAAGGTCCCTGGCGGCCGTCTCTTCTATGCATCCGGCAATTTTACCGGAACGGAGAGCGCATGGAACGGGACCAAGATCGTTCTCGTTCCGCCCGGAAAACCCGTGATGCATGTCGATCATGCTGCCTTTTCCCGGGATCCGTATTCAGAACCGGCCCGAAACGGTTACCGGATTGTGGGCGAGCTCAACAATACCCGGATTGTCAACGGTACGATGCCGGACCTTGTCGCAGATGCCAACGTGCTCGACACCGAAACAACCCGGCTCATTGCGGGAGGCAAACTCACATTATCGACCGGCTTTGATGCTGAAGTTCAACCGGATGGATATATCAGCGGACGGGTCCGGCCAAACCATGTCCTACTCTTCACAAAATGCAGCGCAGAGAAGACGGCAACCTGCGGGATCCCCCGTGACCAGGCAGCACGCATCGACAACACCGAAGGAAAACCGGCGGGTGGTACCGATCGGGTCGTGTTCCCGGAGCGTGGTTCAAATGACAAGCTGGACATGGTCCGGGCGAGGGGAAAACTCAATCCGTTTACCGGAACGTTTGAGGGGCCCGAATGACCCTCACCCGTCTTTTACGAAGATTTGGCATTCGGATATGGACCGAGGCCGAGCTGGTTGAAATGATCTCCAACATTCAGCGAGAAATCGAGTGCCCGACATCACACCAGGCACCCCGGGCGCCCCAAGGATCGGGCACATCGTCCGGGAACGATGTTGTGAATCTTGAACGGTTAATCCGCGAGGGAAATTGATGGAATCAAACGAAAATGCAACAAAAGATCACGAACTCGAATATCTTCGAGAAATGGTACGAAGCCAGAACATCGTGATCGAGAAGCAACGGGAACGTATGGTGAAAATGGAAAAAGAGATCGTCATGACACGAGGTCTTGGGATCTCCGGAAAAATCACCGTGTTTACGGTGATTCTTCAATCCTCCGTGGCGACTCAGAAAACCCTTCAAGCCATCCACGATCAGGGATCCGGGCCGTCGGTCGGTGAAGACCTTGATAAAATCAATGCGTTGATTGCCAAGACAACAACCGACCTGATGACCGCCCGACAGGAGTGGAACACTTATCTCCAGAACAACCCCGAGATCGCATCATTCCTATCCCAAAAGTGCTCCGGCCAGAATCCAGCGGAGGCCTGACCATGGGCGGAGGATTTGATGCCGGCAGTATCTGGATCAAAGTCGGGATCGATACTGTCGATTTTAAACAGGGTATTTCGGATGTCAACAAAGAGATCCGGGATATTGACACAAAACCAGCTCGCAACCAGATCAACGGGATGCGGGAAGACATCCTCGATATGGGGAAGGATTGGAAAAAGACCGCACTTGCCATCACTGAGATCACCGCCCCTATCGCTCTTGCCGCGTATGGCTTGAACAAGGTTACGAGCGACGCGGCAGCTGCAGCGGACCGCATGATGAACGAAGAGAGCCGGGCAGTAGCTCAGGAATACGCCGCCCAGCTGGCGGAAGTCAATGCACAGCTCGAAGCTGCATATATCGAGATAGGAGTAAACCTCATCCCGGTAATGCAGCAGATGATGCCGATCATCACGGAGACGATTGTACCGGCCATGGAGATGCTCGCAAACACACTCGGATTGATCACATCGGAGTTTATCATGGCATCCGAAGCGGCCCAGGCATTCCAATCTGCGTTATTCTTTGACAGCGAGGGGGCAGCAACACACTTCCAGAACGCAACCGAGGCGGGAATTCGGGGTAATGATGCAGCCAACGATCTGATGTCAGGTACATCCGATGCCGGTTTAACCTCGTCATCTACCGGTGACAGGGTAAAAGGCACAAGCATCTCGAAAAGCAAAGCCCTGTATAATGCCAAGCACGGGATAACGACGGGGAGCTCTGGCGGGGTCACTCAGGTTGTCCACATCAACGCCACCCAGCAGACGCCAAGCCAGATTAAAGCTGCCATTACCGGCGCAAGCAGGGG
>JAAZNH010000047.1 GCA_012798365.1 Methanomicrobiales archaeon
CAGATCAGGGAAATGCAAGAATGAGAATTGCACCCAGCACCATCAGGCCGGCACCGGACAACCGCCGGACCACCTCTTTTTCCCGGAAGATGATCGTCCCGTACGCCACAACAAGGATGATGCTCATCCGTTTGATGGCAATCACATAGGGCACTATCTGGAGCAGGTAAGCCGTATTGATAGTAACCGCTTCAACAACCAGCAGGCAGCCGGTCAGGATCCCGGCACCGAGCAGGTACCGTACCGGCACCGGTTCCTGCAGTACGGATTTGGGGGTTCCCGGATTGGGCTGGTGCTGCGGGCAGAATGAAGGAGGGAGGAGACCCGCCCGTGCAAGGGCAGCAAGAATCCCGAATGCGATCCCGAGCACGAGAATGACAATACCGGATCCAAAATAGGAATCCGAGTTCAGGACCACCATCTTGTCAAAATTGATCGCAATCGCGTACAGGAACGCGACAAACAGCATTCCCATAACTGCCGGGTGGGAGATCATGGCCCGGAACGGATCGGTGATCCGTTCATGTTCAGCGGACGTGTTGAGGACATATGACCCGGTAACAATGATCAGGATTCCCAAAATTCCCACTGCCGAAGGATACTCGCCGAGCAGGAGCGCCGCTGTCCCGACAAGGAACAGCGGCGTGAACGAGAGCATGGGAATCGAGAGCGAGATATCTGAGGATGAAAGCGCCCGGAACGTGATGGCGGTTCCGAAAATATTGAGAAATACGGTGGCACCGACGGCAGGAAAAAAATCCGGACCAATGGCCGGAAACCCGCGATACCACGAAAGCGTAAGAAGGATCACACCGGTCGAGAGAAAACAGGTTGCTGCCAGCAGGTATGCGTTGAGCTGCTCAAGGAATTTTTTATTCAGGATAAAGTATGCGGCATTGGCGCATGCCCCGGTTGCAGCAAGGATTGCCCAGAACATGAATAGGAAGTCTCAAAAAGCATGGGATCTGTTCCCATATCGGGTTTGCGCCACGAAATCTAGGTACACGGGAAAACAGATACGATTAATGGATACGGGAGGGCTCAAATCCCGATGATCCATTCATCGGTCTTCAGCACGCGGGAGAACCGCATCTGCTGTGTGACAAGAATGGCACGGTGCAGGTCAGCATCGCTGATCGAACCGGCAGCATTTGAGATGGTGAGTGTCCCGGTTGCATCGGACAGGAAATTGACCGTATAACCGCGGTGAAATGCCTGCCGGGCCGTTGTGTCGCAACACATCTGTGTCATGTAGCCGGCAATGGTGACCGTGGTAATCCCGTGGGCTTTTAACCATTCCTCAAGGGACGTCCCGGTAAAACTGCCCGGCAGGTGCTTCTCGATCACCACATCCGCATGCCGGCGCTTTATCTCGTCATGCAGCTCCCAGCCGGGCGTGCCTTTCCGAAAGGTGGCTGCTTCAGGCGCGATATTCGTGTGCTGGATGACAACAACCGGGACATGGGAGGAATGAGCCCAGTCCATGGCTTTCAGGATATTCTCAAAACTGCCGGCAGGGTATGTGACCGGGACTTTACCGGTAAAATACTCATTCTGGACATCGATGATAAGTAATGCCTGTTTCATGATCGGTTCTCCAGGAAAAACGTGCGCCGGTCAATCTCCATGGTGAAGAACTGGACGGTCTTTCCGAGAATCTCTTCCGTGGTCTCACCGGTTGGCCGGAATTTTACTGAAGTATACAGCCGCTGGGCACGCAGGTTGTTCTTGCGGACGATGAGGCGGACTGCCGTTACGGACATATCCGCAAAACAGTACTGGAGGCTGAGGCGCAGGATCATTCTTCCGGCTCCTTTACCGATATGGGACGGGTGCAGCGCAATCCGGAACTCCTTCTTCCCGGGACCGTCCGGGGAGAGGACCGAGAAGCCGACAAGTTCACCCCGGTCCATGGCAACAAGGATCTCCGACCCGGGTTTTACCCGGTACTTATCCAGCCAGCCGCCGTCCCGCAGGCAGTAGTCCAGTTCAGTAAACTCCGGAGGATACTGCGGCCATGCCTTGATAGCTGCAACATCCGCATTCCGTAAGGGTCGAAGAATGATCATGGATACTGGTACGATATGCTGCACCGGCAAAAAAAGATGAGGATGTCCCGGCTAAGATTATCGTGCCGCACATCCGGATTTGCCTGGAGCATCGTGCGGGCGCAAGGGCCCGGCATCCGGGATCTGCCGGATGGTACCGTATCCCTCTGAAACGGATCGCCCGATGGCAAGGTTGTCCGGGATGACAAGGTTTGTTCGGAATTTGCCGAAAAAGACCATCACATTTTCCCGGTCAATCCGCATCCGTTCGAACCGTACCTTCGCGCTGCAGGAAACAGATTGTGTAAGTGGTGCATCCAGCGATTTTGCAAGGGTGGTAAGATGCGAAAGGAGCAGTTTTTCCATAAATGCATCCCGTGCCGGCTTTCCGGTGAGGTCATAGAATTTTTTCGCATGCTGCTGGTTGAGCGCAAGCCATGGCGTGAGGAACTCGTAGGTGTGCATGTGGCTGTCTGGTCCGAACTCTTCGCTGCGGATAGCCGGATCACGGCTGATAATAGTGCATTCATGGCCCCCGGTCCCCATCGTAGTCCTGCCGGACACGGCTGAATGAAGAAACACAGCGCCCTGGCATATGCCGATCGCGAGCAGGGTGTCCTTTACTTCCTTGACCTGGAGTGGCGGGTAGCGGTGCAGTACATGGCTGCCGGATGATGCAGGAACAGGCTCTTCAGAAAGCCGGTGTGCCAGGCCGGCGCGGAATTCCGCGGTTGAGAACTGCTCCAGGTGGATGGGACTGAGCATGACCGAGAAGAGGGGAAGGATCATAGGGCGCACCTGTACAGCAATTGCCGCCACATCTTAAGCATTTTTCCCGGAAAAAACCAAAAAACGAGGGCCTCCGGCACTCTCTCAATGATTACAAGGTAACCGTAAACCGCTGCACGGCGGTGGTATTCCGCGAGCTGTCAGTAACCGCCACGAAGAAATCCCCGACGGCCTGGATCTCGCCGGTTGCACTCCACGTGTTGGTGCCGCATGTGCCGCCCTGCACGATGGTGACAAACGTACCGTGAGGGCCATCCGGCCGCCGTGCATCCGCTTCATTGACCGGGAAGATGGAATACCGCAGCTCATCACCTTCGCCAATGTTGGTCGTACCGGCGATCGTGAACGGCCGGGCTGCCACCTGGTTTCCTACCGGATTGATATGAATCCAGGATACCGTGGTGGATTCATTGATAAGCGGGCAGGGGGTCGGCGTTGCCACAGGTACGGGAAGCGCACGGACGAGAAAATCCCGTTCAGCACCGCAATCCGAGACAATGCGGTATCGCCCGGGCGCCCAGCCTTCGGTTACGAACCGGTACACCCGTGTGGATTCGTTGGTCTGCAGGCGGGAGGAATTGCCCACTACCTTGTGCTCTGGTCCCATCTGTGTTGCCCAGCGGCCGGAACCCGCCTGGAACGTGACGCGGAAATCCGGTGGTGTGTTGCTGCACTCAAGCGGCTGTGAGCCGGTGTTGGTGATAACAAATTCCACCACTTCACCGGTATTGTACACATCGGTATCCATGTGAATGAACCCCGATAGGGCATCCGGCTGGGCGATCGCGATCTGGTAACTGGAACCATTCTGCGATTCTGCCGGAAGGGGACTGGCAGCGGGACTGGAGGAGGAGGCCGGTGTGGTGCAGCCACCCGCGATTATCAGGGCAAGCAGGCAGAGCGTGAGAAGGCAGAACGGGAGCAGGGTGCGGGACTGATATGGCATGAACGTATGGAGAAGGGTGGGTGCTTGTGTGTGATGTAATTTTGGGTTGGCTGGTTGGCCATAATCCGTTACCAGCTCCCGGGGATCCATGTCCAGCGCGATAGAACGTGGTTACCCTGCCATCAGCGCAGGTTCATGAATAATGGGGTAGTTTCGGGTCGTCCTATCCAGTCATAGTCCCAAAACTCCCGAAGAGTGCCGGAAATCTGTGGTTTTTTTTAGAATGCAATGCAGGAAAAAGATCATGGCAGGGCATTTTTTTTTAAATCGCTTCTATCCTGACACCACCCATACATCATGTACAACACTGCCCTGCAAGATCCTGGCACTACAGGACACGCGTCCCGGTAATACAGCCCAACAGGAGAATGATCACCGGCTGGTGGACGAGATAGATCACAAGCGAGTGCCGGCCTAAAAACCCTATGGAGGTAATGAACCTATCCGGCAGGGGCGGTAGTGAGAAATGCCGCGTTCCGCCGCTATAGAGGACTGAACCGATTCCCATCCCGATAAGGACGATCCCGAACCAGGGGAAGAGCGGCGTGTAGTCCACCGAATGGAACCCGGCCGGCATGATCCCAAGCGGCAGCAGGAATGCCGGGCCGGAAATAGTGGAGATCACAAAGCCAACAGGAATACACGCGAGACCGGCAAGGATATTCCATTTCCCAAACCGGAAAAAGAACACGGAGAGGATAACGGAAACCCCGATCAGGTGCAGGATCCCAAAGATGACAAAACCCTCCCCGAGGTACACCCAGGTGGCGGCAGTAACAAGCAGGCCAAGCGCAAAGATTCCCGCTCCGCGGAGCAGGAATTTTTTTGTCAGCGCAACGCCGCTCATGGCTGCTGCAGCCCGGTCATGGCTCACGACAAGGGAAACACCGGCAATGCACAGGAACAGCGATGCGGTGGCATACGCAAAGTACCGCCAGAAACCCGTTGTTGCAGCAACCAAGACAAGGGAAAAAAATGCCAGGTCGAAGATTGTATGATACACAATCATCATGAGGATCGCAATGCCCCGCAGGAAATCAATCTCCCACAGGCGCGATCCTCCGGACATGCTTCATCATTAACCGCTGTGCGTGATATGCATAACGGATTCAGCTATGCCCCATGGATTCCCCAGGGGCTATCCTTAAGAATGCGGCCGGAGATTCTCCTAAGAATACTCATGGCGCCAACCAACGACGAACATATCATTGAGGCAAACGGCAGAAGCCGGATCGTGATACGGCAGGGAAAGGTCGTGGAAGTTGGAGATCCAATTATTCACGACTGCCCGCTTGCACGGCGTTTCGCGTACCCGATCCCGGACATGAAAAAGGAATCCATCAAAGCCAATATCGAGCACCGGATCAAGGCATTCGGCATGTGTACACCCGATCGCGAAGTCATTGATACAAGAGAGTTTGTCGGGTTTGGCGCATCTGAAATTCTCAGCTTCGGCCTCAAAGCCGGGCTTATCGACTGCGTTGTCCTTGCATGCGATGGAGCCGGGACCGTGGTAATCACAAAACCGGAACTCGTCCAGGGCATCGGCGGCCGTATGTCCGGCCTGGTCTCAACCTGCCCGTACCCCGCCGTCATGGAGCGGATCGAGAAAAACGGCGGGATTGTGCTTGACAAAGAACATGCCTCCATGGATGCCCTGGCCGGGGTTGCACTCGCAGTGGAGAGAGGTTTTCGTAAGATCGCTGTCACGGTTGCCCTGCCCGGTGATGCAGAAGCGATCCGGAGAAGCCATCCTGCTACCTTCATCTTCGGGGTCCACGTGACCGGCCTTTCACCCCGGGAGGCAGAAACCCTTGTCGGGGCCTCGGATCTTGTCACCAGCTGTGCATCAAAGACCATCCGCGATGCAGTTGCGAAAAAAGCACTTGTGCAGGCCGGCATAGCCATACCCATCTTTGCCATGACAAAACCCGGAAAGGAGATCATCATCGAAAAGATCCGCCTGGGTAACGAGCCCGTCCTCATCAAACCAACTGCCCTCCCCTCCCTCTCCGGCCAGCAGCCGGAACCCCTTGTCTGATTTTTTATTCTATTTTCCTCATGCTGTACAGAATATGGTTTGGCGGGAGACCATGCGGGGATCCATTCCGGAGGTAAGACTAATGAAGGAAAAGGATCATGGTAAGTGTAACGGACATGAACCGTTCGTTATGGAGTTTTCTTATGGTTGACAAAACACTGGGAGATGCAGGAAAAGCCATAGGCGGCGGAGTATCGACACTGGGGAAAGGCGCCCAGGGATTCAGTCAGGAGTTCATGGATTTTCTGAATAAATACCAGGTCATCGGCCTGGCGGTTGCGTTTGTCATAGGTACTGCTGCAACGAAACTGGTCAACTCAACGGTCACGGATATCATTATGCCCATCATCGCGGTCCTTGTGCCGGGTGGCGACTGGAGGCAGGCAACTCTCGAGATCGGACCGTTAAAATTCCTTGTCGGGGACTATGTGGGCGCCATCATCGACTTTGTCATCATTGCGCTCGTCATCTTCCTGCTGGTCAAGTATATCATGAAAGGCGACACCACGAAGAAGATCTGAGGATCTTCTTCTCCAGATCCAGGTTTGATATCCTGTCGCATTCAAAGAACACCAGATTCTCTTTTTCTCGCTGTCAATGATCACTTCTGATATCCTCATAAATCCGGACTGCGAATACTAGTGGCATGGAGTCCGAACTGGTAACTTCATTCCTTTATGTGGCGGCAGGCGTCATTGCTGCTGTGATCGTCCACCTGGTCTTTTTGTACCTGAAAGGCCGGGCGGAGAAATCGGAAACCCGGATGGATGATCTCATTGTCCATGCCTGCGGGACACCGCTCGTGATCCTTGCCTTCTTTATCCCACTGTACTTTGCCATCCAGCACGCGATTATCGTCTATCCCGGGTATGCATGGTTTGCCACCTCCACGCTCATATATGCCGGCTACATCCTGGTCATAACCTGGATTGTTGCATCATTTGTTGACGGCCTGCTGGACACGTATGGCGACGCACTTGCCCGGACCACCGAATCGGACCTCGATGACCGCATCATCGACATCCTCCAGAAGATTGCCAAGTATATCATCTGGTTTATCGGGATCCTCTACATTCTGGGCCTGTATAATGTCAACATCACGCCGCTCATTGCCGGCGCGGGTGTCATCGGTATCGCCATTGCGCTCGCGGCACAGGATCTGTTCAGCAACTTCTTTGGCGGGGCAATCATCATCACGGACCAGCCCTTCAAGGTTGGCGATCGCGTCCTTGTCAATGATATCCTTGGTGACGTGGTGCACATCGGGCCACGAAGCACCCGGGTCGTAACACTGGATGGCGATATTGTGACCATCCCGAATAACAAGATCACGACCAGTGTTGTCCGGAACTATTCGCTGCCAAGCCCCCAGGGCCGGGTTCTCATTTCCGTTGCCGTGGCCCACGGGACCGATGTTGAGAAGATCCGTTCCACTCTTGACCAGATCCTTACCGGGGCACGAAAAGACCAGAAGGAGTATATTGCGGAGAAACCGGAATCGACCATCTACCTGGTCAAGATCGATAAATCGGCCATGACCTTTGAGATCACGCTCTTTGCTGAGGAATACACCTACATCAATATCATCCGGGATCACATCAACACGAGGATCATCGAGACCTTCAGGAAAGAAGGCATCATCCTTGCATGAAAGAACCTGCCAGTTCATTTTTACAAAAACATTTTCTTTAAGCCCCTCTAACGCGAATGAAACAAGACAGATCTATCGGCCGGGCCCCTGCAGGTCCGGCGTTTCTGGATTCACGAGGGAATATGAAGCACCTGACCAATCTCATCCTGCTCTGTGCAGTTCTCTGTGCCGGCCTTGTTCCTGCCGGCTTGTGTGCCGACACACCGGGCGCAGACAATGCCGGCTACATTGTTGTGACGAACCCGCCGGTTGCTGATTTTTTCACCAGCACCCAGTACGGAAAAGCCCCGTTCACGATCAGTTTCTCTGATGCATCCCGCGGCGCAGAGCCGATGAAATACCAGTGGGACTTTGGCGACGGGACCACTTCCGACCGCCAGAACCCGTCCCACACCTTCAAGACTGACGGCGATTACACCATCGCGCTGACCGTGACCAACCAGTACGGCTCCAATACCATGACAAAGCCGGCTTACATTGGTGTCGGTGATGTGCCGGTGGTTGATTTTTCCGCAGCTCCCGGTTCAGGAGATCTCCCGCTCACGGTGCAGTTCACGGACCTGACCACCAGCAAGCCCCGGACCTGGAACTTGGATTTTGGTGACGGCACAACATCCATCGAGCAAAACCCGGTCCACACGTACACCCGTCCCGGAGACTACGGGGTAACCCTGCGGGCCGGCAACCATTTTGGCAGTGACGGCCTGACAAAGTCCGGCTTCATCTCGGTAACAAGCCCGGTCCCCGGTGTCGTTATCCCGCCGCAGCCGGAAGCAAAGAAGAAACTCGAAGGGTTCCCCGGCCTTATCCAGGAAGCCCGCGGCAGCATGGACAAGAACCTCCCGACCTCGGGTCTCATCCCGCCGCAGTTCATGGCCCTTGCGGCGGTCATCACGAGTCTTGCCATCATCGTCATCCAGGTTATCATCGCCAATATCGGGTTCATCGGGCAGTTCCTTTTGAAGTTCTCGAGATTTTTTGCCGACCTCATCTTTGGTCATGCGGTCGAGAAACTGAGCGAGAAAGAGATTGAGGCCCGGCGCCTCAGGGTCCGTACGATGGAGCAGCACTATTTCGGCCTCTCGGCAAGGGAACTGCTGGTGATCGAGATCGCCATCCTTATTGTTGCCTTTGCCTTCCTGCTCGCCGACCGTGCCGAGCTGACGCTTGAGATGGTCCTCATCTACATCATCGTGGGAGCAGTCTCGGTCGTGCTCCATGATTTCGCGCACCGGTATTTTGCAACAAAACACGGCCAGGATGCCGACACGCAGTTCTGGGGTCTTGGGACATTCATCATGTTCCTGACCGCGTGGCTCTTTGGCAATGCATTCGGCGCCTCGTACCGGAACCTCGTGAACCGGAACGATGATGAAGACCCGGCAAAAATCGGCATTGAGATGGTGGCCGGCCCGGTTGTCAGCATCATCCTCATGTGCATCTCGCTCTGGATGGTCACGCTGGGCGGCATCCTGGCCGTTGCCGGCGGGATCGGGTTTGTCATCAACCTCATCACCGCCGTATACAGTCTCATGCCTATCGAGACCATGGACGGCCTTGCCATCTGGCGCTGGAACAAGGGGCTCTATCTCGCCCTGCTCGTTCCCCTCTTCCTCTTCTACTGCTATACGTTCATCATCGTGGAGTGAAGCGGGAAACATTCCCGCCTCACCAATAAAAAGAGAAGCCCGCTGACCCGGATCCAGGGTCAACCCTGGCACCCTTATGACGACTCCTCAACAGATCGGGTTATTCGTGGGAGATGTTATGGATCAGGTATGTTTTGATGATGGATTCGAGTTTCTCGGAATTGCCTTTTATTTCGCTGAACGTGAACGATGCACCGGTCTTTAAGGAAAAATTCACTTCAACTGTCCGCGGGTTGG
>JAAZNH010000007.1 GCA_012798365.1 Methanomicrobiales archaeon
AGCCGCGAACCCGAAGTACGGGAGGTTCGACATGTTCGGCGACATCTCCGATCAGATCAACATGCCACCCTCCCTCCTCTCGCGGTTCGATCTCATCTTCATCATGACCGACCAGCCGGAGCAGAAGCGCGACCTCGCGATTGCGGAACATATCTTAAAAGCCCACATGACCGGCGAACTGATCGCCCAGCACAAGAAAACCCCGATCGAGGGGGTGACGGACGAATACATCGCCCAGCAGCTCAAGCCCGTTATGCCGGAGATCGACCCCGGCCTCTTCCGGAAGTACGTGGCCTATGCCAAACGCAACTGCTTCCCGATGGTATCTCCCGAAGCAAAGGAAGTGCTCGTTAATTATTACATGAAACTCCGTGGCATTGCCGAGCCCAACAAGCCGGTCCCGGTCACGGCCCGGCAGCTCGAAGCGCTTGTCCGCCTTGGGGAAGCCAGTGCACGGATCCGGCTCTCGAACACCATTGATACTGCGGATGCCGAGCGGGTTGTCCGGATCGTTGACACCTGCCTGCGGCAGATCGCCTACGATGCCAAGACCGGCACCTTTGATATTGACAAGATCGTCACCGGCATCTCCAAAGAAAAGCGTGACATTGTCCGGGTCATCAAGGACGCAATCCGCGATATCGGCGGGGAAGGCCGGCGGGCAGCCATGGACCAGGTCATTGAGGCGGTCAGCGCCAAGGGCTTTTCCCGGGACAAGGTCAAAGAGGGTATGGACATGCTCCTGCGTACCGGCGAGGCAATGGAACCCAAGCACGGCATCATCCAGCTGATTTGAGGTACATATCATGGCAACAGACAGGGAACAGGCAATCTTTGAAGCAGCAATCAAGCTCGGGGCGCTTTACCACCAGTTCGTCGGGACACCGATCTCCCGGAACTCGGCAGCAAGCGTTGAATCAGCCATTGAAAAAGCCGTCATCCTCCAGCCCTTTGTCGAGGAGATCACCGTCCGGCTCGACCGGAGCCGGATGACCGCAAACATCTACGGGTACAGCGAACTCTCCGGCCTGATGTTCGATGTCGAGATCATCACCCGTGTCGGTTTTGCCTACTGCCGGGCAAAACTTGCCCCGCATGACGGGTACCCGCTCATGGAGATCGTGGAGTGCCATGAAATCCCCTGCGTTTCCCATCACTGACGACCACATCCATATCGATCCCCTCAATGGCCGGGGGGTTGAAGCGGCAAAGGACTTTTTCCGGGCCGGCGGGACACATATGTTCCTGGTGGCAAAACCCTCCTATTCGCTCGGTGTCCATGCATCGGCCGGCGCCGATTATCTCCGCGCCTATGACGAGACGCTCCGCGTAGCGGACCTTGTCCGCGAAACCGGCGTTGTCGTCTTTCCGGTCCTCGGGATCCATCCCTGCGAGATCGGGCACCTTGCCGGGCGGATGCCCCTGCGGGAGGCTGCAGACCTCATGATGGCAGGCCTGGATCGCGCAGCAGAGTACGTAAAGGAGGGAAAAGCGGTTGGTCTCAAGAGCGGCCGGCCGCATTACCCGGTCGAACCGGAGGTGATGGCGCTCTCCAACTAGGTGCTGGCCCACGCAATCTCCCTTGCCGCGGAATGCTCCTGCGCCCTCCAGATCCATGCCGAGAGCGGCTCGTGCGAGGATGTTGTTGGCATGGCCCGGTCAGCCGGCCTCCCGCCGGAACGCGTGGTCAAGCACTATGCGACGCCCGACACCCCGCTCCACCCTTCGTTCATTGCAAAGATCGAAGGCATCCCGGAGATGGCCCGGCAGGGCAGGCGGTTCACGCTCGAGAGCGATTACATGGACGAGAACTCCCGGCCGGGCGCAGTTATCGGCCCCAAATCGGTGCCCCGCTATACCAAAAAACTGCTGGAGGATGGCCTCATTACGCAGGACGACTGCTTCCGGATCCACGCTGATACCGTGCAGCGGGCGTATGGCGTGGAGATTCACCTTCCCTGATCCGGGTTCCGCACGGCCCGCATTGTTTTCATTTTTCCAGCAGCGTACCTTTCCGACACGATCCCAGTAACCCTTCCGGCTCGGCTTACCTTTTTTATATCCCCCGCCAATAGAGTATCCAATGTTCATGAAGATCCACCGGTCACCGGACTGCCCTGAAGTTGTTGCAGTCTGCGACCGGGAACTCATCAATACCACCCACCGGACCGAAACCATGACGGTTGCGATATCCGCAGGTTTCTATGGCACGACCGAAGTAACGGAAGCGCAGGTGCAGGAAGCGCTCAAAAACGCTGGCAATATCAACCTCATGGGCGAGCGGGCGGTCAGCGTTGCTGTCGCGATGGGCCTCATTGACCGGAAAAGCTGCATCATGATCGGCACCATCCCCCACGCACAGGTCTACCAGCTATGAGCATCCGGAGCAACTTCTGTCCCAAGTGCGGCAAACCCACCGATGAGACCGGACTCTGCGTCACCTGCCGGATCGGCAGCGTCCCGTGGTTTACCTGCGACAACCGCGTGCGGCATACCGAGTGCCCCAGCTGCGGTGCAGTAAAACAGGTCAACACCTGGACCGATTCCGAGAAGAGCCGGGACGAGATTGCCCCGGAACTTGCAAAGACCGCGGTGCATTTCATTGAAGACGTAAAAAAACCCTCCATCGAAGTCACCGTCGAAGATCTCACGGTCAACCGTTCCCGGGCAACCATGACGGTCCGTGGCATGCTGTATAAAAAGCCGGTCGAAGGCACCTGCACCACCGAGATTATCTGGCAGAAAGAGCAGTGCGACCGGTGCAACCGGATCAGCGGCTCCTATTACGAAGGCGTGGTGCAGGTCAGGGCCGAAGGACGGATCCCGGGCAACTACGAGACGCAGATGGCCGGATCCATTGCCCAGGAAGTCGAGGACTCGCTGCAGGCCGGCGGTGAGCGGCTCTCGTTCATCTCCGATGTCACCCCAAGCAAGGACGGGATCGATATCACGGTCGGTTCCCAGCACATCGGCCTGCAGATCTCCCAGCGGATCGTTGCCCAGCTGGGCGGCCGGTACACGACCCACCCGAAGCTCGTTGGCGAGAAGAATGGCCGGCAGCTCTTCCGGATCACCTACTCGGTCCGGCTGCCCCGGTTCCAGAAGTACGATGTGGTGAAGGTGAAGAACCGGTTCCTCGAAGTGGAGCGCGTGGAGTCGCATTACGTGCGGGCCATGGACCTTCACGATGGCATGCCCAAATCCATCCGGGATGACGATGTTGAACGGATTGTCGGCAATGCACGAACCCCCGAAACAGCACTTGTCGCATATGCCGACAAAACAACCATCGGCATTATGGATCCCGTCACGCAGAAGACAAAGGAAATCCGGGCAATCCCCTGGATGACAGTCCGGGCCGGAGACCATGTCAGCATCCTCCGGAACGGGGATGACCTGATCATCATTCGGTAGGTATGCGGGTACGGTTTGTTCCAAGAAAAGACCTGGCCCGGGTTGCCAGCGCAGACTGGGTAGACCACTCCCGGCGCCCGTTCGTGGAAGGGGAAAGTGCGTGGGTGCCGGTCCTGCCCGGCAAACCCTTCGACCGCGATATCATCGCCCCGCCGGAATATGCCGGCCGCGGGTATTATGTCATCGGGGACATCATCGTCATTCACGGCAACCGTCCGGACCCGCAGGAGGTCAGGAACCTTGCCGAACGTAAAAAGCCGCGGGGAATCCTCTGGCGTGAGGCCCTTGACGACATCACCCGCACGCCCCGCACCGAGGTCCTGTTTGGCACCTGCGGCGACACCGAACACCACGAAAGCGGGTTTACGTATATTCTTGACCCGTCGAAAGTGATGTTCTCGCAGGGGAACCGCAACGAGAAGAACCGGATGGCAGATCTCATCCGCCAGGCCGGGGACCATGAGCGGGTTGCCGACATGTTTGCCGGGATTGGCTACTTCACCATCCCGATGGCAGCGGCGGGATCTGTTGTCCATGCCATGGAAATCAACCCGGTTGCCTGCGCATACCTCCGCCGCAACGCGGTGGTGAACAAGCTCGATACCCGCATCATCGTTGCCGAAGGGGACTGCCGGGAACTCATCACCGGCACCTATGACCGGATCGTGATGGGGCATTTCGATTCCCTGCTCTTCCTCTCCCATGCCCTCCGGCATGTGACCCCGGGCAGCATCATCCATGTCCACACGGTCGGCACCTTTGAAGATACCATCCGCACAACCGTGGAAGGCGCAGGTTTTTCATGTCGCATTCAGGTACATAAAGTGAAGAAATACCGCCCCCATGCCTGGCATGTGGTGCACGATGTGACAATAGCATGACACACAGGACCCTTGCCGGAAAGCAGATCGTGATCGGGGTCACGGGAAGTATTGCTGCAGTCGAACTCGTGAAACTCATTCATGAACTCCGGCGCCGCGGGGCTGACGTCCGGGCCGTGATGAGCGGGGCTGCTGCCGGCATCATCTCCCCCGACGCCCTGAGTTATGCTACCGGCCACGAGACCATCATTCGGATCTCCGGCCTTGTCGAGCACGTAACGTTCTGCGGGGACGAAGGGACCGCCGACCTCCTCCTGGTAGCGCCCTGCACCGCCAACACGCTCTCCAAGATCGCCTGCGGTATCGATGACACGCCGGTCACCACCTTTGCAACAACGGCACTGGGCAGCTGCATCCCGGTGATCCTTGTCCCCGCCATGCACCACAGCATGTACCGGCACCCGGCAATCGTTGGAAATATCCGGCGGCTCCGGGAATGGGGCATCGACGTGCTTGACCCACGGGTCGAGGAAGGAAAAGCCAAGATGCCGGGCCTTGAAGAGATCGTGCTCTGGTGCGAACGGGCCGTGCTTGGCCAGCCATTGTCCGGAAAACGGGTCCTCATAACAAGCGGACCCTGCCGGGAACCGGTGGATGATGTCCGAATCCTCACCACCCGCTCAAGCGGGCAGATGGGCCGGGCCCTGGCGCTGGAGGCATTCCGGCTCGGGGCCGACGTTACCGTGGTGCACAGCGACACCTTCCCGTGCGTGAAAAACCTGCCGGCAACAACCGCTGCCGATATGCGAAAAGCCGTCCTCACCCACCTCAGAAAAGAGAAGGGCACGGACATCTACATCAGTGCAGCGGCAGTCTCGGACTTTTCTCCCGCCGCAAAAGCCGGCAAGATCAAAAGCGGGAAACCTGCCACCATTGACCTTGTTCCCCTGCCCAAGATCATCACCGAAGTTGTGGAGAAGTTCCACCCGTTCACCATCGGGTTCAAGATTGAGAAGGACCCGGAAAAAGGTGCCCGGACCCTGCTCGCTTCCGGTGTCGCCATGGTAATGATGAACCGGCCTGATACCATGGGAGCGGCCACCGGCCGGTATGTGGTGCTGGAAAAAGGCAAAAAGACCCCGCTCTCCGGAACAAAAGAAGAGATTGCACAGGCCGTTTTCCGCATGGCCTCGGATCACCCCGGCCTGCGCGGGTAATTCACCCCCAACCGTATTCACCATTTTGGTTTATTCCCATTTAGCGTTCATGGCACAGGGAAAAGCCGGAATCATAGAGCAATATTTAAATGGTGTTTTTGTAAATAATGATCTATGCCTACCATGAAGAGAGGGGATCAAAAACCCGCCGCACCGGCCGGCTTTTCCTTCCAGATCCCGATATTTTACAAACTGATGGTGAGTATGCTCTTTGTCGCAACCATCCCGATCCTGCTTCTTGGGATCGTCTCAATGGGGAACACTTCAAGCATCATTGCCAATATCGGGCTGACCAACAGCATCTTCATCATCACGCTCATCACCCTTTCCGTTGTGGTCATGTGGAGTTTCTTCCTGGCAAACAGCATCACCACTCCCATCGTCAAGCTCTCCAAGATCGCAACCAGCATGAGCACCGGCGAACTCAAGAATCCCGAGATCGAGCTGCTCAGCAATGACGAGATCGGCGAGCTCCAGACCGCGTTCAACCGCATGATCAATACCTATAAGATTCTTGATACCCTTGCAAAGGAAGATAACGAATAACGGATCATCACCCATCAGGAAGCACAACCTTCCTGCATCCCGCATCCGGCGACTCCCGGGACCCGGATGCTCCCGCGGGTTTTTTCCCCCGCTGTAATAACCGGAGTCTGGTCCATGCTTAAAGAGACACTCAACAAGTTCCTGATCATCAATGGGGTGCAGGCTGCACTCGTGGTGGAAGAGAACGGCGAGATCATCGAGAGCATGAAGTCCGGCATGTCCATCGACCAGCCCATGCAGCAGGTCATTGCCACGATCATGCTCGATTCCCGGACCACGGCTGCACATTTCGGTGATGCATCCCTCTCCATGGTTTTTGTTGAGTTCTCCGAAAATTTCCTCATTCTCGGGCCGCTGATTGAAGAGTTCTTCCTTGTCATCATCGCAAGGAACACCGCCAACATCGGCCAGATCACGTACGAGATGAAGAAGAACCAGGACAGCATCGTGCAGGACCTATGATCGAACAACTGCCGGAAGGAAAGAGCATCGGCTGGATGCAGGCCCCGCCGCAGTGGATCTTCACCCATACTGTCAGGTTCATTGGCATTGTCCGGATCGTTATCCAGGACGGCGAAGGATTCATCCTCATCCAGAAAGGAAAGCCCCTCACCTATTATTTCAAGCATGGCAGGATCGAGATGCGGGGCCATGCGGCGCTCGATTACTTCAACTCCCACCCGACCATCGAATTCAATCTCTGCAAGTACACGCAGGAAGAATTTGCCGAGGCCCTGCGGATCTGCAACGTGGATGATGCGGGCCAGCCGCTGCCTCCCCCCGAGCCCGAACGCAAACCGGAGGTAGTGGTGCAAACCCCGGCTGCGGTTCCCGAGCGGCCCCCGGCAGCAGCACCCCCGGTCCAGCCGGTCCCGGCAGCTCCCCAGGCTCCGCCCATCCAGCCAAGGCCGGCTCCCGCACCGGAACCGGTCTTTGAGAAACGGGTTGTCCAGCCCCCGCAGGCACCCCCGGTTTCAGCCCCGGCAGCACCAGCTGCCCATGCTCCCGTGCCTCCGTCCCCGCCGGCTCCGGCACCAGTCCGGGCCCCGGCTCCCGAACCGGCCCCAGCCGCTGCAGCCCCGGTTGCCGAGGAACAACCGGTAGTACGACCGCAGGCCCGGGCCGTCCCGCCGCCGCCCATGGTTTTTGCCCCCAAAGCCGAACCGTCATCCCCCGCCGCGGGGATCCCGGTCTCCCCGCCCGTGGTTCTTGATGAAGGGACCATCCGGATCATCGGCCAGATCAAGAAACTCAACGGGGTCGTGGCCATCTCAGTCTTCAACGAGGACCGCAACATCCTGCTCATGGGCGATGTGGAGATCGAACCGCTCCTCAAGATCGCCCGCAACATGCTTGCCACCACCCAGAAGATCACGCCCCTCATCGAATGGGGATCGTTTGTCCACATGACGCTCCAGATCCCGGAGGGCAACGTGATCGTGGCGCCGTATAACCAGTACCACCTCTGCCTTCTCACCACCCGGACGATCAACATCGGCCACATACGGCGGATTCTCCGGGACATCCAGGGCAGCAGCACGTAAGATGTTCCCCCTGCACCCGTTCTTTTTTCCTGTAGTCAGCCGGTCATAATGCTTTAAGGGTGTACGGATAAACTGTATACAAAAATCCGAACCACCTCCGGATACCAGGATCGATCCATGATTGTCATCGCTTCATGCCCCGGCCATATCTCCGGTTATTTCCGGCGCGTATCCGTACCGGGCAATGGTGTCCGGGGCAGCACGGGCGCCGGGATCGTCATCGATCCGGGCGTCATGGTGACCGTGACCAGAGCAGACCGTACCGCAGTGAGCATCCGGAAGCGGACCTCCCGGCGGTCGGTCCAGATTGCCGATCGCTCGCCCCCCATCGAGTCCGCTCTCAGGACCATCGGGGCAACTGCACAAGTCGTGACCGAATGCCACCTTCCCATCGGAGCCGGCTTTGGCCTCTCGGCAGCAGCGCTCCTTGCAACGCTGACCGCAGTCAACCGCCTCGAAGGGCTCGGCCTTGAACCGCACGAGATCGCCCGGGTTGCCCACGAGACCGAGGTCGCCCACCGGACCGGTCTTGGCGATGTGTCTGCCTGCCAGGCCGGCGGCCGCGTGGTGCGCCGGAGTGCCGGGATCGATGGCGAGATCCTCCGGTTCTCTGATATGCCCGGGCCGATCCACACGGTCTCGTTCGGACCCATTTCTACCCCATCCGTGCTTGGCTCAAATGAACAGATGGAGCGGGTACAGCGGGCATTCCCCGAAAACGAGCCCCGTTCCGCAGAGGAATTTTTCCGGATCTCCCGCACGTTTGCAGAAAAGAGTGGCCTTGTGACGCCGGAAGTGGAACGGGTTCTCACAGCCTGTGCCGCAGAAGGAATTCCTGCCAGCATGACGATGCTGGGAAACGGCGTCTTTGCGTACGGCGCCCGGGCCCATGCAGTGCTCCGGCAGTTCGGAGAGGTCAGCACCTGCACCATGGCCCGGCACGGCGCCCGCATCATTGAGGTGCTGCCATGATCCCCAAAGACCATCCCCGCTACAAATCGCTCGTCACCCGGGAGATGCTGGGCAATGCAGCAAAAAAAGGCATTGTCGCAATGGAAGGACTCACCGCCCACGGCCGCGGTGAAGCGTTTGATTATCTTCTTGGGGAGAGGACCACGGACAGCGCCCGGCTTGCGGAACGGACTGCAGCAGCCCTGCTTCGCACTGCCCGGCACCCGGTCATCTCGGTCAACGGCAACACGGCTGCCCTTGCAGCCCGGGAAATTGCCGATCTCCAGAAAGCCTCCGGGGCCCTTGTGGAAGTGAACCTCTTCCACCGCACGGAGGAGCGCGTCCGGCTCCTTGAAGGTGTCCTGCGGGACGGTGGCGCTGATGTCTTCTCCGGTCCGGCCGAACGCCTCCTGCCGCTCTCCCATGACCGTGCGTTCTGCCGGCGCGAGGGCATGTACACTGCTGACGTGATCCTGGTGCCCCTTGAAGACGGAGACAGGGCCGAGGCGCTTGTCGGGATGGGAAAGACGGTTATTGCCATTGACTTAAACCCGCTCTCCCGCACTGCCCGCAAAGCCACGCTGACTGTTGTCGATGAACTCACCCGCGCTCTTCCGGAGATCACCCAAGCCTGCCGGGAGCTCGCTCCCGACGAATGTTCCCGGCTCGTCGCATCTCTTGATAATCATTATCTTTTACAAGAGGCAATACGTGAGATGACAACGAGGCTTTCCCATGTTCTGGATTGAGAAATACCGGCCCGGCAGACTTGACGAGATCGTCGGCCAGGACGCCGTCATCCGCCACTTAGCCTCCTTTGCGCAGTCCACAACCTGCCCCCACCTCCTCCTCTCCGGCCCCCACGGGACCGGAAAAAGCGTTGCCATCGAATGTTTTGCAAAACAGCTGTATGGCGAATCATGGGAACTGAACACCACGGTCTTCCAGACGGCTGACCTCTTCCTGCAGGGAAAAGCCCTGCTCGAACAGGACGAGCGGTATGCCCATCTCTACCAGAAGAACATCTCGCTCATCAACAACTTCAAGCACATCATCAAGTGGTATGCCTCGATAAAACCCTTAAATGCCGGGTTCAAGCTGATGGTCTTTGAAGACGCCCACACCCTCACCCGCGATGCACAGCAGGGTCTGCGCCGGATCATGGAGCGGACGAGCGGGACCTGCCGGTTTGTCTTCACGACCACCAACCCGAGCGCACTCATCCCTGCGATCCGCTCCCGCTGCCTGCCGCTCTTCTTTGCGCCGGTGGATGCCACGCAGGTGCTTGAAAAAGTCCGGGCAGTCCGGGCGCTGGAACTGTCCTGCCCGCATTCCTGTTCGGAGGACGACCTGGAACTGATCGTGCAGGCAGCCGGCGGGGATTTGCGCCGGGCGCTTCTCCTCCTTGAAGGAGCGATGGAGACCGGCAGGTGCACGGAACTTTTCGAGCTTGAACAGTCCGAGACCTCGACCATCGCGGCTTCGGCTCTCACTGCGATAAAAGACAGCGACACCAAGAGCGCTATCCGCCGGTTCGAGGCGTTGATGATCGATTACGGGCTCTCGGGAAGCGAGGTGCTTGGCGAGGTCCGGTCTGCGGTAAAGCGGGAGTACAACCACCCGGCGCTTGCCATTGCACTTGCCGATGCCGAGTTCCGGATGCTGCACGCGAATAACGAATATATCCAGATCGGGGCCCTGACAACCGGGATCCGGGAGGTCTTTTGAACCATGACAACCAAAACCGAGAAGATCCGCAAGCACTATGACACGGTCGCGGACACCTATGACTCTCATTACGATCACCACCGGGGAAAGAAATACCATACCCATCTCTCCAACCACCTGATGAATGCCCTGCCAAAAGGCGGCAAGCTGCTGGATATTGGCTGCGGGACCGGACTCTTTGTGGAGAAATACATCCGCAACGGCGGGTGCGGGACCGGTCTTGACATCAGCGGCGGCATGGTTGCCAAGGCCCGGCGCCGGTGCGAGACCTGTGATTTTGTGGTCGGTACGGGCGAGAAGCTCCCGTTTGCCGACAACTCGTTCAACGCGATCTCCAGTGTCCTTGTCTTCAGTTACGTAAAAGATCCTGAGGCTATGTTAAGCGAAGTCTTTCGTGTCCTGGAACCCGGCGGCCAGGTGGCGCTCTGCACGCTCGGCAAGAAACTGATCACCAGCGGCATTCCTTCGCTTTATAAGATTGGCGAGAAGATCAGGATTAAGCACGTTGTCATGAAAGATTTCGGTGAGCACTATTACGATGAGAAGGAGATGCAGACGCTCTTCAATGGTGCCGGGTTCACCAATATCAATGTCAAGTGGTGTTCGTTTGCCCACATCGACATGATCGACCCAATCTTTTCGCTTGCAACCCGGGTGGAGCCGTTTGTGGAGAAGCGGGTCCCCCAGCTGGCCTACAATATTTTCGTGAGCGCAAAGAAGGAATAGATCTTTTTTTGGACCTCGGATGTTCCATGTTAGACACCACCCCCGGTTTAGGCAGGTATTCTCCACGAGTCAGTTCTTTTTTTTTTGAATAACCGGACTGGTCAGTACCACGTTTTTCTCGCGTTCGCCATTGCGGTTGAAAAACCCCTTTCGGCATTATATAGAAATCTGTTTTTCCCCTCCTTCCGGCAGGTTTTATTCACAATATTAATTCCGGAAAGTATCAGCCACAATTGCATCCGTTTCTTTCTTGGCGAGATAGAACAATGGGAGAAGAGAGGATAATTCTTCCTTGATTCATCGGCGTAGAATGCATGTCGATCAAAATAACAATTGTTATAAACAATTTGATATAATATTTCCGGACCAGAACTTCGTACAGGTAATCCGGTCAGGAAACGCACGTCCGGATTCAACGTAACGAAGACGTGACCGAATCAGTTTTTGAAAAGACATGAGTCACGATCTGCATCAGAAAATAACGCTGGCGGTACATCAATGAAACGATCAGGAATATTCAGGTTTTTTTGTTTTGCTCTGATGGCATTTTTTGTCATAATCCCCGGAATACAAGCAGATGAGCCGGTGAATCCACCGGTTCAAAACCCCCCGGCCTCGTTTGAATTGATCACGGCCCGGGATGCAGCGATGATATCCTCGGTCAATGAGAGTCCGAATACAGCTGCCGTGCCCGTACGATCACCAGTTCCGGCAAAAGCCCGGTCATTGATGAAAGCGGCACCGCAATTTGTTCCGGATGGTCCGGGTCTTGACTGGCAGAAGATGGTTGGCGGCACGTGGGGAGACGGGTTCTCTGACCTTGAACCGGCGGGTGACGGGAATTTCCTTGCCATCGGAGGATCCGGCTCCTGGGATATCGTTGATGAAAGTACCGGCACATACG
>JAAZNH010000008.1 GCA_012798365.1 Methanomicrobiales archaeon
ATCCGCGTGGGCGGTGAGAAAGATGACCGGGATATGGTACCGGGAATGGATTGCATCTGCCGCATCGATCCCGTCAATACTGCCGGCAAGGTGAAGGTCCATAAGGACGAGATCGGGGCGGGTTGTTTTGAGGGCTTCAAGTACAGACTCCCCTGTCCGAAAGACCCCGCCAGCGGTGTATCCCTGCCGTTCCAGGGTCTGGCGGATATCTTCAGCCTCGATCAGTTCGTCCTCAACGATAGAGATGACCGCAGCCGCCATCGACTCCTCCGTTAATGCAATGAATCACTATACTTGGTGATAAATGTTGTTTCCCCCTTGCCACGGCCGGATACCAGACAAGGCGGGCCGCTCCGCGCTGTAACACGGGGAGCCGGTCGCTGCATTCAGCCAATGCGTTCCCGCAGGACAAAGACCCGGCAGACATTCTGGCGATCAAGGGCCACCGGGGTGCTTTTGATGAGGGTCTTGATCCGGATCCCGAATTTGTTGAGCAACGTCGAGCTTCCCGACCAGACCCGCTTCTTGTCAACAAAGAACGCGTTGGTGTCCATGGCAAACGGGTCGGCGGGATCCTTGATGAGGCTGATATGTTTGGTGTACAAATCTTCGGGCGTAAAGCCGAACCGCTCGCGGAACGCCCGGTTGATGTACATGATATGGCCCATCATGTCGGTTGCCACGACAAAATCATCCATGCTGTCAAGCATAGCTGCAAAGAGGGCAAGGGACTGCTTCTCGCTCTCGAGCTGGCGGGTGAGACTGGTTAGGTCGATCTCGCGTTTCTTGAAGTCCGTGATATCGTAACTCTCGATAGCACAGCGGGTCACCTGGTTGTTCTGGTCGGTCAGGGGGGAGATGGTGTGGGCGAGCCATTTCCCGTTGAATTCTTCCTCGAACCGGTGCGGGACCTTGCTGTAAAAGTGTTCCTGGACTTCTTTGAGAAGCGCCGGGGAGATGAGCCCGGATGCTGCCAGTGCGGTGAGCGAGACGGGCGAAGTTCCCTGCGGCCCCGGTGCCGCATTCCGGAACGCTGTGTTGATGTAGAGGATCGTTGTGTTCTGATCAATGATGAAGACCGGGTCGGGATTGATATTCAGGATTGAACGGACAAGGGCTTCGTTCTCCTTGACGCGTTCATCGGCCATGAACTTGAAGAGGGCCATCTCGATCGTGGACTGAAGTCCCCGGTCATCGTACGGTTTGATGAGATACCCGTACGGTTCTGTATGTTTGGCCCGTTCCAGAAGTGCATTGTCTGCATAGGCAGTGAGGAAGACAACCGGGATATTGAAGAGGGTATGTACCTTTTCTGCAGTATCGATGCCGTCCATCTTGCCGGCAAGGTGGATATCCATGAGTACCAGGCCGGGGCGTGACTCACCGATCTTCTCAACAGCAGTCTCACCACTCTTGGCCATACCGGCAACCGCATAGCCAAGACTTTGCAGCGTCTCCTTGAGATCATTTGCCACGATTGCTTCGTCTTCAACGATAAAGATCGATGCTTGTGCCACAGGTTTTCCCCTCTCTGAACAGACAAACAGTGACCCGGAATAGAGATAAACATTTGGGATGGGGGTTTCGTGCAGGCAGTTCCCTGCACCCCGCCTGCCGGGTCAGTCCGGCCGGCCGGTATCCCCGCTTCCTCTGCCCGACAGGGGTTCCTCACCAGCCTGGCGGCCGTGTGTCGTGCGGATATCGATAACAAATGTCGTCCCGTCTCCCGGTTCCAGGTCAATCGTTCCTTCCAGCTGGTCGACAAGGCTGTTGACGAGCCGGAGGCCGAGTGATTCTGCATTCTTCCAGTCAAATCCCGCGGGCATGCCAACCCCGCTGTCGTGGTAGACAAAACGGAGCCGGTTATTCCCCTGCGGGGTGCAGGCGATGGATATGACCCCTTTTCGCCCCCCGGGGAACCCGTGCTTGAGCGAATTGGAGACCAGCTCGTTCATGATAAGCCCGAGCGGGGTCACGGTGTCGATATCGGCCATGACATCTTCCATCGTCACCGTTATTCCAACCTGGTGCTGCTGGACATTGTAGAACTGGCTCACCTGTTTGGCAAGGAAGGTGAGGTAATCCCGGATATTAATCTCCGCAATGTCCCGGGAACGGTAGATCCGTTCATGGACAAGCGACATGGCCCGCACCCGGCTCTGGGTTTCACGGATCAGTTCCAGGGTGCCGGGATCGGTGATGAAACGCGACTGGAGTTTTAAGAGGCTTGCAACAATCTGGAGATTGTTCTTCACCCGGTGGTGGATCTCGCGAAGGAGCAGGACTTTTTCCTCAAGCGACTGGCTAATCTCTTTTTCTGCCAGGTTCCGTGCAATAATTTCTGCGGTGAGCTGCTCATTTGCTTTGCGCAGGTCTTCGGTCCGTTCAAGGACACGTTTTTCCAGGCTCTCATTTGCCCGGCGGATCGATTCCTGCGCTTCCTTAAGGGAGGTAATATCCGTGAGCACATTGATGCTGGCCGGGCCGCCTTCGTAATGGATCAGGGCACCGTGAACGAGAACGGTACGCCGGTTGCCGTCGCGTGCCAGGATCGTGATCTCATACGGCAGAACCGCTTCTCCACGCATCCGTTTCATGACATTCTGACGGGTTATTTCGTGTGATTCCGTAGCGATCAGGGAAAAAAAATTCTTCCCCACCAGTTTTCCCATGTCATAACTGAGGCTTTTTGCTCCCGCCGGGTTCACGTAGAGCAGGATCGCGTCGCGGTGAACGATGACATAGTCAGGCAGCTGGTCGATGAGCGTCCGGTACCGCTCCTCGCTCTCCTTTAAAGCCTGCGCTGCCTTCCGGCTCTCAGTGATATCGTGGATAATTGAGTAGAAAAGGGGCTTACCCTGGACCCGGATCGGACCGGAATAGATCTCAACATACCGTTTCTCCCCGTCAGCACGGTAGTGAACGGATTCGAAATGCCGGGCGTTCTGGGTTTTTGCCCGCATGAGGTTTCGTATCACCCGTTCCCGGGGAAGCCGGTTCAGGTCATAGATCCCCAGGGAGAGCAGCTGCTCTCGCGGATACCCGTAATACTGTACTGCCGCATCGTTGGCGTCAATGATGAGCCCGGAATCAGGATCAATGAGCAGGGAGACCGAGTAGTTGTTGGAGAAGAGCGCACTGTACCGCTCCTCGCTCTCTTTGAGCTCGGCCTGCGCCCCCACAAGCCGGGTGATGTCCTCGAGTGTCTCGACAGCCCCGATAACACCACCACGTGCATCAGTTATGGGAGCGGCGATGAAATGCAGCCATTTTCCGGTCGAACCCATGCGGGGAAAATTATCAGTAGCTTCGTATATCCCGGTATCCAGCGGGGACTGGCGGTACTTTCCGGCATACAGCTCGGAAATCCGATCATACCGGCCGTCAACAATCAGGTCGCACAGGCAGGGCCGTTCGGAATCATAAAATGCCCTCCAGTGCTGCGAGGTTCCCATGACCTCCCCGGCTGCAATGCCGGAGGATTGTTCAAGGGCCCGGTTCCAGATGATGACACGATGGTTTTTGTCAATGGCAAACATCGGGATGGGAGAAGCCTGGAGGATCGCGCTGAACCCTGCATCCCCGCATTCCTGAACTGCAGCCGGGGAGGGGTTTTGCAAATCCTCTTCACTCACCGCTCATCCCCTCCCCGTAAGCGGCATGGATCCCGCGTCGTTTGTTTCCGGGGGACGTTTTGCGGTTATCGTAAATGCGGTCCCGTTCGTTGCATCAAGGGTAATTGTCCCGTCAACCTGGTCGACAAGGCTCGTGACGAGGCGCATGCCAAGCGATGACGTATTCTTCCAGTCAAAGCCCTCCGGCATGCCGACACCGGTATCGCGGATACTGAGCGTGATTATGTCCCCTATGCATTCGCACCCGATGGAGAGGGAACCTTCTCTTCCCTTTGGGAATGCATGCTTGAGGGCATTGGAGATGAGCTCGTTCATGATCAGGCCCAGCGGAACAGCGGTGCCGATATCCACCATCACCCTGCCCATCGCAAACTCCAGGCGGACCCTTTTTGTATCCATGCCATAATACGAGAAGAGCTGGGTTGCAAGGAAGCGGGTGTAATCGGCAAAATCGATCCGGGAGAGGCTCTGGGAACGATAGAGCTTCTCGTGGACAAGCGACATGGCCCGGACCCGGTTCTGCGTCTCGGACAGGATCTGTTTCACGCCGGGGTCGTCGGCCTGGCGCATCTGGAGGCTGGTCAGGCTGATAATGATCTGGAGGTTGTTCTTGACCCGGTGGTGGACTTCCCGCAGGAGGATCACCTGCTCATCGAATGCCGCACGCAGGGCAGCCTCGTCTCTCTTCTGGCGCGTGATATCATGGGCAGCGACAATGATCCGGACATCCTGGGGATCTTTTCCGGCAAAGACCGTTGCGTTCATGGACATCGGGGTAATGTTGCCGCCCGGTCCCCGCACTTCAATGAGGTGCTCGGTTTTCCCGGACACGAGGAGCTGCTCAAACGCCTGGTTTGTTCCCTCATCATCCACCAGGTAGGTGCGGTACGGTGTTCCGATAAGGGTATTCCGGGAGATCCCGGTAACCGTTTCTGTTGCGGCATTTACATCGAGGATGATCCCGCTCCGGTCGAGGACTACCATGAGATCAGGGTTTGCTTCAATAACCGACCGGGTGTACCCGAGAGCCGCCTGGACCTCCTGTTCTGCATTCTTCCGCTGGATGATCTCGTCATGTAATGCCTGGGTCCGTTCCCGAATAA
>JAAZNH010000048.1 GCA_012798365.1 Methanomicrobiales archaeon
GGTTTTTCCCTGAAATCCGTACCATGCAAGAGACACGCCCATTCCTGCACGAGCCCCATTTTTTTATCCCCCGCCATCCATTGATCTGTGATGGAACCCCACACAACGGACAAACTTAAAACCTCCGATGAACAGCCAATCTATGAAAGGGTCTTTGAATCCGCGCTCTGGAGTTCCCGGCTTATCGTCCTTCTCGCCGTCATCTTCGGCACCATCAGCGCAATGCTGCTCTTCATAGCAGGATCGATCGAGATCATCTCGAGCATCACGCATGCGATCTCCCTTGCCCATGCAGAGGTAGATTACACAACGCTGCTGTCCGGCATCATTGGCGGTGTCGACCTGTACCTGATCGGCATGGTCCTGTTAATCTTCAGTTTCGGCATCTACGAGCTTGCCATCTCCAAGATCGATGTTGCCCGCAGCTCGGAGTCCTACCATACCCTGCTTGAGATCTCCAACCTCGATGACCTCAAGAACAAGATCATCAAGGTCATCATCATGGTGCTCATTGTCAGCTTCTTCCAGCGGGTACTCTCCATGAAGTTCTCGAACTCAACCGATATGCTCTTCATGGCAGTCTCGATTGCAGTTATCTGCATTGGCGTCTACTATCTCCAGAAACTCAAAATCTGATCCCAATAAAACCATAATAATCCATTTTTCCCGGATCCGCATTCCCGGGATCCTTAAATACCTGAACGGCATTTTCAGCGATTTTTGCCAAACGGGATAAAAATCAGGCCCGTTCCAGTGGAAGGAAAGGGGTATAAAAATATGATCAAATTGCCGGATTTCCCCTCTGCTGCATCAAAAGACCCTGATTGGAAAATGACCGCATGCATGCCGGGCAAAAATACGGGCATTGCGGCTGTTTTCCCATGCTACCCATAAGGGATATTGCTGTTGGGCACGCAATAAAGAAACAAGAGAACGTGGTTTTGCATGGGAAGTCCCTACCTGAGCTCCAACGAATCGATCGTCCTTTCTGCGCACGACATCGTGATCAACACGATACCCACTGAGGCAATCCTGACCAACCTGCGTCTGATGCTGGTTGACCGGACCCACCCGCGGATCCTCCCGCAGGATATCCCGTTTACCGCCATCGAGACCGTGACCATTGGCGAGAATACTGCCGGGGAGCCGGTTCTCTCTCTCTCGGTGGTTACCCGGGACGGGACCCGCCAGCCCCTTGGCGTGACATTTCCAGAGGCCCCGCGGGTGAACCGTACACAGGAACGGGATGAATGGGCAGCCCGGCTCCGGGAACTGAGTGTCACAGCCCAGCAGAATTCCGGGGTTATTGAGACGGAACTGGTCCCGCCCTGGGTCGCCGGCCCGGTGCCGGAAGGCCCGGCTGTACCGGATACGGAAGAGATCGTCCCGGCAGGCACGCGGTTCAAGGGACCGAGCATCTCCGAACGCCGAAACAAGGCTGCCGGTGCTTCCCGGAACCGCAGTATCGGTATCGCGGTCGCGATCATTCTGGTAATTGCTGTCGTGATTGCCGGGGTCTATTTCTTTGCCCCGCCCTTTGCACCCGGACCGGCACCCCGGGATACCCCTGCCCCGACTGCTGTGCCAACCGAAGTAACCCCGCAGGAGACAATGCCGGTCACTACCCCCGCCCCCGAGGTCACCATACCTACGGTAACGGAAACCACGGTAGTCCCCAAACCTTCGCCGCAAAGCATCATTCCCGCATCCGGGGTATGGGCCCGGGTCCAGTATGACGGGGCCTTCAGCGGTTCCGTGGGAGCACCCGGCCGGTTCAAGGATGTCACCGGTTCCGGCGAACAGTTCTTCCAGATCCCGGCAAAAGACGAGATTGTCACCGCAACGATCACCAAACTGGACGCTTCAGGAAATCCCCTGACTATCGGAATATACCAGGACGGGACGCTGGTGAAATCAGCAACCATCACCAAACCCAAGGGGACGATCAGCCTTGATGCTGACCTGCGGGCGGTAACAACCATCACCACACCCTGATCCCTCTTTTTTCCGGCCGGAACTATCTAAAAAGCATTTAGTTGAAGAGAACACAACAGCTGAAGAGTAATCCCTGAGGTCCCATGGGCATCCCCTATTTAAAAAGCGGAGAATCCATCATCCTGACAGCGGACCGGATCAACGCTGACGCGGTGGCATATGACGCGATGATGACAAGCCGCAGCCTTATCCTCATCGACAGTCGCACTGCCCGGTCCGAGCCCCGGATTATCGATCTTGCAGGAATCCGGTCGGTCAGGAGCGGCAGGGCTGCAACCGGAGAGCCGGTCATCATTCTCACCCTTGCAGGAGGGGAGGATGATGAGATCCGGCGGGATCTGCTGTTCACGCAGGCGCCGGGAGAAAACCGGGTGCATGAGCGGGACATCTGGCTACGGAAACTCATCGAACTCTCGGTTTCGGGAAAAGGCCCCGCACCGGCCCCAAAAGAGGAAGGCGGGGGACAGCATCTCCCGGCCGGGGGGGGGATGCAGCCCTCGGTCCGGCGCTGGCTTGCCCCGGATATCATCCGCCCCCGCACCGGCTCGCAGCCCCGCGACGAACCGGCACCCCCGGTGGTCATCAGCATTGATGATCCGGAACCCGAACGCGGATCGCAGGAAGATCCCGGCGCAGACCCGGAACCCGTTGTGGAACCACCAGCCGACGAAACCCCGGGACCGGCCGCGGAAGAACCGGCACACGATGCAGGAGGCGCTGGCAACGTACCGGCCCCGGGGCTGCAGATTGACCCCTCTACCATCCTTGTTGCCGTGCGTTCGCTGACCGAGAAAGCCGTGCAGCAGGAAGCAAAGGCCGCCACGATAAGGCTGACATCCCCGCTGCCCGAGCTGCCACAGCCGGGTCCGGCAGCACCTGCCGGTGATGAAAAATCCAGCCAGCCCGTCGTGGTCGAGGAGGAAGAACCAGAGCCTGCCTTCGGTGACGAAATCCCGGCACCGGACATCAGGACCCGGTCACTGCTCCCGGAGATTCCCCTGCAGCAGCCGGAGAAAAACCAGGACCCGCCACACCCTCTGCCGGTGCCTGCACCGGAAGCACAGGTACCGGCTGTTTATGAGGCAGCACCCGGACCGGAACCGGTGCACACACCGGTTCCTGATAGCCGGGAGCCAGTTGCACCTCCGGAGCCGGCAGCAACTCCAAAGCCGGCTGCAGCTACGCGCGGCAGGAGGGGAAAAAACCCGGCGGTGAAGACACCTGAAAAAACGGGGGCAGGCCCGGCCGGCAGGCCGGCCGTTGTGCCACCCGCTCTGCCTGCTGCGGGTCTCCCAAAGGAGAAGGCTGCCCGCTCCCCTGCGCCGTCAAAGGATAGATCCATCATCATCACGGTTGCGGCAATCATCCTCCTGTTGCTCGCGGTTTTTGCAATCCCCATCATTTCAGGTGGAAAAAACGTCCCGCCGTACGCCCCTGAGGATATCCCGGCAACCATTGCGGTGACTGCAACCACAACAACACCCGCGCCGGCCCCCGCAGAGATAACCCGCGAAGGGGTCTGGGTCCGCATCATCTGCCCGGGACACTTTACCGGAAAGGCCGGAAGCGTGGACCATCTCCAGCAGGTCTCTGGGACCGGGGAGAAGTATGTAAAAGCGCTCAGCAGCGAAAGCGTGGTGAGCGCCATAATCGAAAAAACCGAAGATTCCGGTGACGAACTCCGGGTGGAGATGTACCGGGACGGCAGGCTTATCGCATCCCGTTCAACTTCCACACCACGGGGAAGTGTGAACCTGCTCATCGATCCCGCAACCGGGCAGGCACCCGGCCTTACCACGGTCACGACGGCAAAAGCAACCCCTGCCAGCGGGAAAATTGAGTATCTCTGATCGGTTCTGCCGGGTCATCCCTGACCGGAACCCTTCCGGGGGATACCCGGGCAGGCGGGGACAGAAGGGAATAATGCCGCTGGCCCGGTTACCAGAGGATAACTTCAACGGTGCTTCCCTGTTCAATGCCCTCGGCCCCGGCCGGGATGCAGACAAGACCGTCACTCCGGACCAGGGTATTGAGGAGCCCCGACTTCCCGAAAAGCGGCGTGGCAATCCCGTTCTCAACCCTCACCCTCACGTATTCCTCCCGGCCGCGTTGTGACGGGACATTCACGGCAAGCGTTGCCCGGGCTGTCCGCTGGAGGGATTTTTCCATCCCCAGCATCCGGTCCAGGAGCGGCCGGACAATGGCGACCAGGACAACAAACGCTGACGCCGGATGACCCGGAAGACCAAAGACCGGTTTATTGGCAACCCGCCCGATAATGGTCGGTTTCCCCGGTGCTATTGCAATCCCGTGGACAAGGACTTCGCCCTGGGCAGCAATGGTGCCGGCAGTCATGTCCCGGTCATCCTTGGAACTTCCCCCGGACAAGAGGACAACATCACACTCCGGGATGGCCCGTTGCAGCACAGAAGAGAACGCCTCGGGCTCATCCCGCACGAAACCATAGATGCGGGGAATGCAGCCATATTCCGCAAGGTATGCGGCGATCATCGGTGCATTGGCATCCCGGACCTGGCCGGGCTCCGGGATCGTGCTGACCGGCACCAGCTCGTTACCGGTCGAGATGATACCGATAACCGGGCGGTGAGCAACCGGGACCGAAGCACACCCGATGGCGGCAAGTACCCCGATATCCCGTGGCGTGAGCCGGCGGCCGGCGGAAAAGACCACCTCGCCTTTGCGGAAATCCTCATCGTGCAGGAGGACGTTCTCGCCATGGGCCGCAGTTTTTTTGATGAGGATGGTATCTCCGGCCTCCTCGGTGTATTCAACCATGACCACGGCATCAGCCCCGGCGGGAAGGACACCACCTGTCGGGATATAGGCGCATTCACCGGATTGGATGATAAGATCCTGCTCCTGCCGGCCCATACTGATCCTGCCACGATTCTGCAGGAGGGCCGGGACCGATTCACCAGCCCCGGCGGTATCGGCAGCCCGGACCGCAAACCCGTCAACAACGGAGCGGTCAAAACCGGGAACCGCAGAATCCGCCGCAACCGGGCCGGCAAGGATCCGGCCGGCTGCAGATTCAAGCCCGACCATCTCGGAAGAGCAGGGCGGGGAGATGCGGTTCACTACCGCAACCGCATCACTGACCGGAATGACGTTGAAGAACCGGCTCATTTGAAGCAGCCCAGCTGGCAGCTGCGGATCTTGATCTTGTTTTTGGTCAAATACTCCCCGAGGACAAGCCGGGAAACCTTTGCTTTTTCTGCAATATCAAAAGCCTGCGGGCAGGTGATCTTGTCCGTGATTCCGGCTTCCTCTAAGGCTTTTTTAATCTTGGCATCGCTCATGGTAATCCACAATCACTGTACTTCCTTTCAACTGTATACCTCTTGTGGAATGTGACCTGCCATGGTGACCATGGCCGGATCCCGTAACCCTCACGCAGGTTTATCGGACCGGGCAACTAAATCCGGCATAATACAAAGAACAACGGTAATCGATACCGATACAACCATGACTACGCGGAGGCTGGACATCACCGGGCCCGTCAGCCCTTACTGCATCCTTGCAGTACAGAAGAAAGCAAAGGCTTTATTGCCGTCAGACGAATTGATCATTACCTGCACATCCACCCCCGCTGCAACCACCTACATTCCCCGTATTGCACAAGAGCACAGCCTTGCAATCCGGTCGCGGAAGCCTGCAAAAGGACTGTGGGAGATTACCCTCACGCGGGCAGGCACAAAAAACCCCGCCGGACCAGACCCATGAATGCCCATGTTGTCCTCTTCTCCAGCCCCGTCACCCCGGAACGTCTCTCGTGGATAGAGGAATGTCTCAAATTCTTCCTGGTCCAGCTCTCCCCCGAGACCCTTGTGCATGCAAAAGCCGGCGAGAACCCGGTCCTTACCTTCTTCCTCACGGGCGATGCGCTGTACAGCCTGGTGGACCCGGAGACCCTGCAGATATGGAACATTATCCTGGGATTTTCCCAGGTCCGGCTGATCTGTGACCGGCGGGAGCTGGATATCCGGGGGATCTCTGTCGCACCGTTAAAGATGCGGTTTGTTGACCAGGTTGCCGACACCAACAGCACCGCAGCTGATGGAAAAGGGTCCTTCTGGAAAGACCTTGTCCAGGAAACAAGGCAGACAAAAACACCGCTTCCGGCAACTGCCGGCTGGTTTGAGACCCGGTCACCCTACATGCACCAGTCAGCCTTGTATGGTATCCGGTTCCTGTCCGCTGCAATCGAGGACCGGGCTTCTGCTGAACTCTCCACGTACCTGGATGGCATCCACTGCGGCCACCATGGCCAGAACCCTCCGGACCGGGAGAATATCGGCAGGAGCATCAGAACCCTCGAGAAGAGCGCACAGGCTGCAGGACTCTCGTTCCACACGCTCGGGTGCAGCCAGTCCTCGTCAGCGCGGGGCTATTGTACCTGGGATGATGGAATGGGCCGGGTCATCTCAACCTGCACGGAACGGGCGTTCCGGATTCGCGATCTCTCATGGCTGATCAGCCGGTTTTCCCTGCCCCATCCCATCCTTTCAGCCGACTGCGCAATCCTTGCCCGGAAAAAGGTCTCCGCGCCGCTGGTCGACCGGGCGGAAAAAGCTGGCACGGCCCCGCCGATAACCATCCTGGTAACTCACAAACCGTACGGGACCGGGGATACCGCCGGGGCGATCGCGTTCGCCGTTGCCGCCGCTCATGCAGGAATCCTGACCCGGGTGGTCTTTATTGAAGACGGGATTTATGCCCTGACCGGCAGCCAGCGGGTGCCGGAACACTCGGACCGGCCCACCATCCAGGAACTCATTTCCCTTGTTGCAGGCAACGAGAACCTCCATTTCTTTGCCTTCACACCATCCTTCCAGAAACGCAGTATCCAGAAAGACCGGTCCCAAAACGCGGTGCTTGATATCGGCTACCCCGGCCTGGGCAAGATCTTTTTCTACCCTCCGTCGAACGTGCAGGCTGAGCACCAGCGGATCATCATCTTCTGATCTTCGGGGCAGATCCGGCCCGTCGATGAAAGATACATATCCTGCAGAGGCCACCAGCCAGGATCAGGGCTGCCCGGTGCGGGCGATCCGGTGAATGCATTCGGAGAGCCGGTCAAACGGCACTGCCGATGTCGCCGAATCCCAGGAAATGACCGTAACCCCGCGGTATTCTTCAAGGGTGGCCGAAGGTTCCTGCTGCTGATGCCCAAAAAAATAGATGAACGGGACTTCGCTTCCCTGCTGCCGCACGGTCTTCAAAAAGCCATCCGGAACATCGTTCCACGCGATGAAATCCGTGACAACGGCATCGAAATGCACATAGACCATGAGATGGAGGGCATCCTCGACCGAGACAGAGATCTCGACAAAGACATCGCCGCTCTCCTCAAGGTTCCGGCAGAGGCGGTCAAGGAAAAGCGGGTCCTCGTACACGCAGAGCACGGACACGGTACGAAACCTTCCGGTCTCATCCCCGTGGGGAACAGGGCCGGCCGGCCCCTTTATCCTGGGTGCTCCTTTGCTGGTCACGGTTTTCACCTGCGGTAATCCCTGCACAGCTACCCTGTGCCCGGTGTATGGCATCCGATATCCCGGTTATGGACGGCACAGGCCCCTTATGAAGACCTGCATGGATCACGACTCAGAGTGCGATCATCAGTCCGACAATCTCCGGTTCCTCATCCGGCTGTGGCGGGGCAAGGTTCCAGGCCGCATTCTCGATCCGGTACATGGTGCGGGCAGATTCCAGGGTCAGCCCACGGTATTGCAGCCAGAGTGCCTGGACTGCCGCCGTCATCGGAATGGATCCCATCGTACTGGCCTCCTACACCCGGAACCGGGACACCTCTTTTGTCACATTGTCAACAATCACGTTGACATTTCCCACAACCTTGGTGATCTGTTCGATGGCTGCGCTGGACTCCTGGCTTGCGGCCGCTGCATCCGCAGCTTCCTTGGTGGTGCCCTGCATGAGACCGCCCACTTCGCTGATGCTTGCGGTGACTTCCTGAACCGATGCCGCCTGTTCCTCGGCAGCCGAGGCGACTTCATTGACATTCTGGTTGATCTTGTCAATGGATTCGGCAATCCTGGTGAAACTGGACAGGGTCTCGTGCAATGCCCGGCTCCCGTCCTGGACCCCGGCGTTTGCAGCGGATACGGCAGCGACGGCATTCTGGGTCTCTTTCTGGAGATTCTCGATCATTGCTGCAATCCGTTCAGCCGATGACCGGGACTCAACAGCAAGCGACTTGACTTCTGTTGCCACTACCGCAAACCCGCGGCCTGCGTCGCCGGCCCGGGCAGCTTCGATGGCAGCATTGAGGGCGAGCAGGTTTGTCTGGTTGGCAAGGTCCGTGATCAGGCGGATAATCTCGCTGATCTTGTCCATCTGGCCCTTGATCTCAAGGATAATCTGGTTGACCTCATCACTGGACCGGGTGATGCCCTGCATGCCGGATTCGGTCTTCTGTGCAAGATCCATTCCCTGCCTGCTGAACGTTGTCGTATCCTCGACTAATTTTGCCACCAGTTCGGACTTGGTTGCAACATCCTGGATCGTGTGCGAGAGATCTTCCATGGCCTTCTGGACCTGGTTGACCCCCAGCGTTGCCTTCTCGGCATTAACCGAAACCCCGCTTGCATTCCGCGCCACCTGCGCTGAACCTGCACTGACTTCCTGGACGCTCGCGCTGGCTTCCTGCGCACTTGCGGCAAGTTCACTGGCCTGCTGGTTGATGACATGCAGGGATTTTGCAACTTCGATACCGATGTTGTCGAGCGCCTCGCGTAACTTGACAAAGTCACCCCGCACCATCACGTTCCTGTCAAACCGGGCCGTGAAATCTCCGTTTGCATAATCGCCGGATACCCGCATCGCCTCGTTGACCGGCACCACTACCGCATCAAGAGTCTGGTTCACGCCGCGGATGACTTCCCGGTAACTGCCCTTGAACTTCTCCTCATTGCCGCGGGTGGCCAGTCTGCCCTCCACGGCAGCCTGGGAGAGGGTCGTTGCTTCCGTGACAAGATCGCGGACCGCATGTACCGTCAGCATCAGGGCCGGGACAATCTCGTCTTTGTCATCCCGGGGTTTCAGGTTCCGCGAGAGGTCGCCTTCAGCCATCATCTTCAGCGTGCCGATCACGTATTTCTGCAGTTCTTCGGAGAATTGGTCCATGGTATCGGCCATCTCGCCAACCTCATCCCTGCGGTTGAGGTTCAGCCGCTGGGTGAGATGCCCTTTGTGAATCTCGGTGATGTTATGTTTCACGGCTTCAATGGGGGTTGTGATGCTGCGTGTCAGGTATAGTCCCAGGGAGATCCCGAAGATCGCAGTACCAATCGTCATAACGAGAAAGAGAATCGTTGTTGACTGGTAATTCGAAAGGATCTGGTCCCGGAGGGTTTTTGCCTCGTTCCGGTTATACTGCTGGAGGTTTTTTAAGGCATCTTCCGCAGCATCCCGGGGGACCTTGAACCCGTCACCCCTGATACCGGCGATGGCGCCCGGGGTATTACCAGCCTGCAGGTCCTGTGCAATCACCTGGTACGCAGCAGCATACTGGGGGAAATTACGATCAAAGACAGCTAGCTGCTCCTTCTCCTCGGCAGAAAGGGACTTGGTCTTGTAGAGCTGGATCCGGGCTTCGATGTTTTTGAGCTCTTCGGCACTCTCCGGCAGTTTCTCCGCTGCTTCGTCCTGTGCCCAGACAAGCTTGTAGGTGTTTACCCGCATGTTGAGGAAACTTGCATCGGCGCTCGTCAGGTAATCAAGTTTCATGAGGTTCTCGTTATACATGCGGTCGGCACTGGCGGACATGCTGCCCATGACAACAAACCCTATTCCTGCAATGGCAACGGCAATGGCAACAAGGATGAGGAAACCGGCTGTGAGTTTTTTGCCGATACTGATATTATCAATGAAACTCATGCTGCCCACCCGTTAATCAACCTTGAATTTCCGGTTGGCTTCCATTGCCTCGATAGCGGTCTTGTCAACAATCGCAACCATCCGGGAAATCTCATCCAGTGCAGCACTGGATTCTTCTGTGGCTGCTGCGGCGTCGCCAGCCTCTTTTGCCGTCTGTTCCACGAGCCCGGCCACTTCATGGATACTTGCCGTGATCTCTTCAGTCGTTGCAGCCTGCTCTTCTGTTGCTGCAGCAACTTCGGTTGCAGCGCTCGTCACCTTGTTGACCGAATCAACAATCGTGTCAAAGACCTTGAGCGTGTCCGTCACCATCTTTGCACCGGTCTCGACGGTCTTCTTGGAGACATCCATGGCGGTTGCGGCGCTGTCAGTGCTCTTTTTTAAGTTCTCGATCATCTCTTCAATCCGCTCGGCGGATTTCCGGGACTCCTGGGCAAGCGATTTCACCTCAGATGCAACAACCGCAAAGCCCCGGCCGGCTTCACCGGCCCTCGCTGCCTCGATGGCAGCGTTGAGGGCAAGCAGGTTTGTCTGGTTGGCAAGCTCGCGGATCAGGAGGACAATCTTGGAGATCTCGACCATCTGTTTCTCGACATCATGGATGATCTCGTACACGGTCCCGGCCGAGACCGAGATCTCGCCCATGCTCTTCTCGGCATTGCCGGCAAGAACCGCCCCTTTCCGGGAGATCTCGTTGGTCTCCCGCGAGAGGGTTGAGACCTGCTCCATGCTGGAGGTGATCTCCTCGACAGCCGCGCTCATGTCCTGCATGGCCTTTGCAATCTGCTCCACACCCTCGGCGGCCTTCTCGGCATTCTCTGATACCCTGCCGGCATTTTTTGCGATCTGTGCAACACCGGATGAGGCATCTTTTGTACTGGATGCGGCCGTATCCGCGGTCTTTGTCAGGATCTGCATCTGGCGGTTGACATCCCGGATGTTGGTCTGGAGGCTGGTGATGATGCCCCTGACGGCGATCTGGAGCCGGTGGATCTGTTCATAGGTATCCCGTGTATCCGCATCCGGGTTCGTAAGATCGTAGCGCGGGGTCAGGTCACCCAGGGCCATGACCTCGTAGATTTTGTTGAGCTCATCGATCTCGCGGCTCATATACTCCTGGTTTTTCGTTATCGTGGTGATGTCGTTGTACGCGATATACACGTACTGCAGTTCGTTCTTCTCGTCAACGAGAGGGACAATGGTCCGCAGGACTTCAAGGCGCCCGGCGGGGGTCTCCAGAGTCGACCTGCCGTGCACGGTTTTCTTCTGGGATATTGCATCAGCAAACGTTTCACCGGAGTCCCTGAGGTATTTGATAATCCCGCGGTCCTTGAAATCGGTGATTTTCATGGAAAGAACGGCCTGTCGTGAAACCCCGGTCATACGGCAGAACTGCTCGTTTGTCTCAACATCGTTGAGCGCTTTGTCAATTATCAGGATAGCTAACGGAGTCTCCTCCTGGATTTTTGCATAATACCTGACATCAAGCATAGTGGATCACATCCTTCCTGGTCCGGTTGTCATGGAATGGTTCAGGCGCATTCCGCCCGGCCCGGCCCATCGTTCCACCCGGGCTGGTGCTCCCTGCCGCATTCAGGGCAGAAGCAGGATACCCGGGGAGTTCCGGGGACATACCGCCGGCATTCGCAATGATAAACGATCTCGGTGATTTCTGTTGAAGACATGGTAGGAAGCCTCCCTACGGTTACCACGCCGGGTGATCCGGCCGCAGGTTCCCCCAAAAAAGGGGATGCTCATACCTCCCCGATGTCGCGGAGCAGGTGCCGGATGTCAATCCAGATGATGAGTTCATGGCGTTCCTGGTCCTTGTCCCGGACCTTCTTCTTGATGATGCCGTTGATAGCGGCATCTTCACGCCCGCCCGATGCTGATGTGTTGTCAATGTCGCTGCGCTCGAACGTCGAGACCGCAAGCACATCGTCAACCAGGATGCCGGTCTTGGCTTTTGTGATCTTCTCGTCAAGGACAATGATCCGGCTGTTCTCGATGGGCTGGTTTGACTTCTCCATGATATTGAGCCGTTCCTTGAGGTCGATAATGGTCGTGATCTCCCCCCGGAGATCGATGATTCCTTTCATGTACGACGGGGTGTTGGGGAGCTGGGTGATGGACGTATACTCCACCACCTCGCGGACATCGAATAAGTCCACCGCGTAATGCTCCTTACCGAGCAGGAACTCCACAACCTGGAGTTTTCCTGCCTGGTGCTGGTCCTTCTTTTTTGCCTGTACCTCCGGCGCGGCTGCGATGCCTGCCGGGATGTCCGTTTCAGGTGCTGCTTTTGTCATGGCAGGCCACCTCCTCTAGACCTTGAACCTGGAGACTTCCTTTGTCACCTTGTCAACGATCGTGTTGACGTTTGCCACCACCTTGGTGATCTGGTCGATTGCAGCACTCGATTCTTCGCTTGCTGCAGCGGCATCAGTTGCCTCCCTCGTGGTGTTCTGCATGAGACCGCCCACTTCATTGACGCTTGCAGTGACTTCCTCAACAGAGGCTGCCTGTTCTTCTGCGGCAGCAGCAACCTCGCTCATGTTCTGGCTGATCTTGTCGATTGCCGTTACGATCTTGTTGAAGCTGGTCAGCGTCTCCTGGAGTGCTGCACTGCCTTCCTTGACACCGGTGTTCGATGCAGTCACCGCATCAACCGCGCTCTGGGTCTGCCGCTGGAGGTTGTCGATCATCTCGGAAATCCGCTCGGCTGATGCCCGGGACTCAACGGCAAGCGACTTGACTTCCGTTGCGACAACAGCAAATCCGCGGCCTGCATCGCCGGCCCGGGCTGCTTCGATGGCTGCATTGAGCGCGAGCAGGTTCGTCTGGTTCGCAAGGTCGGTGATCAGGTTGACGATCTCGCTGATCTTGTCCATCTGTTCCTTGATCTCACCGATGATCTGGTTCACATCGTTGCTTGACTTGGTGATCCCCTGCATGCCCTGTTCGGTCTTCTGGGCCAGCTCCATGCCTTCTTTGCTGAAGTTGGTGGTATCCTGGACGATCTTTGCAACCAGCTCAGACTTTGTCGCAACATCCTGGATGGTGCGCGAGAGGTCTTCCATGGCCTTCTGCACCTGCTCGACACCGGACGTTGCCTTCTCGGCATTCACGGATACGCCGCTTGCGTTCTTGGCAACCTGCGCTGAACCGGCACTGACTTCCTCAACACTGGCGTTTGCCTCTTCAGCGCTTGCAGCAAGGTCACCGATCTGCTGGTTCACAACCGAGAGCGACTTGGAGACCTGGATACAGATGTTGTTGAGTGCACCTTTGAACTTCACAAAGTCGCCCTGGACCGGGATCTTTTCATCAAACCGTGCCGTGAAGTTCCCGTTTGCATATTCATTGGAAACGGTCATTGCCTCGTTGACCGGGGCAACTACACCATCAAGGGTCTTGTTGATGCCGGCAACGATTTCCCAGTAGCCACCCTTGAACTTGTCAGCATTCCCGCGGACCGAGAGCTGGCCGGCGATTGCTGCCCGGGAGAGCATGTTTGCTTCCTCGACAAGCGAGCGCAGGGAGTTCACGGTTGTCATCAGGGCAGGGGTAATCTCGTCCTGTGCATCTTTTGCGGTCATCTCTACAGCAAGATCACCGGCAGCAATCTTCTGCATGGTCCCGACCATACCCACCTGAAGGTCATTGGAGAACTGGTCCATGACCAGTGCCATTTCACCGACCTCATCTTTCCGGGCAAGGTTCATGCGGTTGCCAAGGTGTCCCCGACCGAGTTCCTTGAGGTTGCTTGCAACCATGTCGATAGGCCCGGTGATACTCTTTGAGAGGTACAGGGCAATGCCAAGACCGACAACTACGGCAATCAGGGTTGCTGCGATCATCATCATGGATGCCGATGCAGCAGCCTGAGCGGACGTCTTATCAAGTTCCGCAGCAGTGGCAAATGCACTGGATACAAGGGTTTTTTCCGCAGCAAGACATTCTGTTCGCGCTGTGACCGCCGGACTTCCCGCAGCAAGGCCGGCATCGACACCAGCCGTATCACCGGCATCAGTCATCTTTTCAAGTTTGGTATATTCTGTCTGCATCAGGGCCCATGCGGCATCGAATTTTGCCAGGGTTGCCTTGTCCTCATCACTCAGGGGGCGGGTCCGGAACTCCTTCATGTTGTCATTGATGATCCCGACCTGCGCCTTCAGTGAGTCACTCGTTGCTTTCCGGTCAGCTGGGACCGCAATATACCGGTAGATATCGCCCCGCATCTTTTCCAGGGCTGCGTTGGTCAGGGCAAGGTTCTCTGTGCCCTGCATCTTCTCGTACAGGACAGTCTGCCGGCCAACGGCATCCTGCAGGTTGACATATCCAACTACTGCAACTGCAACAAGGATGAGCAGGACAATTAGGAATCCGCCCATCAGTTTCTTTCCAATCTTCATGTCGTCAATGAAACTCATGTTTACACCCTCTTTTACCCATGAACCATAACCGGATGATCCCTCCGCCCGAAGAACCAATGCTGGCAACGGTCATGCCGGGAGGGCTGATCCGATTGGAACTGCAACCACGTAACCAGAATCCTGACCCGGGCTGCAACGGATCCCCATTTTCTCTATTACTATTTATAGTTTTGTTGCTTTGATGATTATCAACACTGATTAGCACGAGCGATTACCACTGATTTATATAGGTAATCATCAAACATCTGGTTCATACGGGAGAATCGTGATGGCACGGGACAGCGAGGAAGCGACCATACGGGATTTACTCCGGAGGCACCCCAAGGGTCTCACCATTGAAGAAGTTTCAAAGAAGCTTTCGCTGAACCGTACAACCGCGGCCAAGTACCTCAATGCATTTGTCCTGACCGGGCAGGCCGAGATGCGGATGCTCGGGTCTGCCAAGCTCTTCTCGCTCACGCAGCGGGTTCCCTTAACGAACCTGCTCAGCCTCTCGTCCGATCTCATCCTGATACTGGACGATGACCTGTTCATCCAGCAGGCCAATGCCCCGTTCCTTGCCTTCTTCAGCCAGCCTAAAGATGCCCTCAAAGGTGCCCGGCTCGACCAGTCGCCGCTCGCCCCGCATTTTGCCGCAGCTGAATTGTCATGGATCGAGCGGGCGCTCGAAGGCGATGGGGGAGCATCGGAGATCCGGTTTGATCTGATCGATCCCGGCCGGTATTTCAAGATGAAATGCATCCCCCTCACGTTCGAGAACGGGGCCCGGGCCGTGGGTATTATCCTTGAAGATATCACGGAGATGAAAACCTACCAGCAGGAACTGGAAAAACGGGTCCAGGAACGGACTGCTGAGGTGGTCAAGGCAAAGGATTTTGCCGAGAACCTCATCAGGACCGCAAATGCCCTTGTCATCGGCCTTGACCCGCAGGGACATGTCACCATCTTCAACCGGGCCGCAGAGGACGTAACCGGCTATTCAAGGGATGAGATGCTGGGCAAAAAAGGCCTGGACATCATCATGCCGGAAAACAGGTTCCCGGTATTCCGTGCAGCACTCCGGCGACTCCTTGCCGGCGGACTGCCGGATCGTATCGACAGTCCCCTCCTGACAAAATCCGGCCATGTCCGGCATATTTCCTGGAACAACAATGCCCTTGTGGAAGAAGGGAAGATCGCTGCGACAATCTCCTTTGGAATTGATATCACGGATCGCAGGGCAGCCGAAGAACAACTCAGGGAGAGCCAGCGGGCCCTTGCCACCCTTATGGGAAACCTTCCCGGCATGGCCTACCGGTGCAGGAATGATTCTGCGTGGACCATGGAATTTGTCAGCGAAGGCTGTGCTGACCTGACCGGCTACCAGGTCTCTGAACTGACCGGCAACAGCGCAGTCGCTTACCTGGACCTCATCCACCCGCAGGACCGCCAGCGGGTGAAAGAGGAGATCGGCATGGCTCTTGAAGAAGGCCAGAGTTACCAGGTGCTGTACCGCATCTTCACCTCAACCGGGACGGAGAAATGGGTCTGGGAACAGGGGCTTGGCGTGCCGGGCCCGGAAGGGGACATCGTTGCCATTGAAGGGTTCATCACGGACATCACGGACCGGAAGCATGCCGAGGAGATCATCAGGAAAGCCAACAAACAGGTTGCGCTCCTCACCAGCATCACGCGGCACGATATCATCAACCAGGTCAACTCGCTGCGGGGCTACATCGGGATCCTCCGGCAGACAATACAGGATGACAAGTCCGCCGGGTACCTCTCTTCGATCGATGCCATTGCCGAGACCATCCTGCGCCAGATCATCTTCACCCGCGATTACCAGAACGTTGGTGCAGAACCGCCCCGTTGGATCCCGGTTGCAGATACGCTCGAATTCATCCTGCAGACAATCGACCGGGGCCAGGTTGAGATCCAGACGAGTACCGGTGACCTCGAGATCTATGCAGATCCCCTCATCGAGAAAGTCTTCTTCAACCTCATCGACAACTCCCTCCGGCACGGGGAACATGTGACCTCCATCAGGATCTCCTGTGCTGAAGACGAAGAGGGGCTCTCTCTTATCTACGAAGATGACGGCATCGGTATCCCAAACGATGAGAAGGACCTGGTATTTGCCCGGGGTTTTGGGAAAAACACCGGCTACGGCCTCTTTTTGATCCGGGAGATCCTCTCCATCACCGGGTTCACCATTACCGAAGAAGGCATACCGGGCAACGGGGTCCGGTTTCTTATCCGTATCCCCAAAGCATCCTACCGCATGCCGGGGTGCGGGACCATTTCTGAATAATCAAAGGGAACGCTTCTGTGGCCCAGCAACTCATCTCCCGACCACTCCCTGCAGCTCACGCATTCAGCCCAACACGGCTTGGGCATTGGGGGATGAGGGGGCACCATGCGGCCGGAATGCCGGGAACCGGGCAGAAAGTTGTGCCGGCGCGGGTTACTGCGCCGGGTTAGCAGGGGTGACATCCCGGATGATCGACCCGACCCGGAATCCCCGTGCAGTCCTCACCGGAAAGAACGTCTGCAGGATCTTCCGCCGGGCTCCGTCTGGCCGGCAGATCTCGGTTTCCACCCGGCGCGATACCAGCGGGCAGGTTCCGCTGGCAAGCAGGGCCTGCATCTCCCCCATGAGCCGGGCGCCCTGGCCGGGATCGGGGTTTACGCTTACGAGGGCCCGTTCCAGGATCCCCAGCCAGGGCTTTCCGACCGCAGTGTCCCGTGCAATACCCATGATCCCGGCAAGCGCCGGGTTCCACGCGATCACCGTACCGGTCTCATCGAGCAGGAGGATGCCTTCTGAGGATTCCTCAACAAGGGAGCGGAACGTCTCTTCACTCTCCGCAAGCGCAGCATCCGCCCGCCTGCGTTCGGTGACATCGAGGATGGTCCCTTCCGCCACATCCTTCTTCCGGTTGATCCGTGCGGAGAACTGGGCGAAAAACGGCCGGCCCGTTTTCCGGTTGATGAACCGGACCTCATAGTCATCCAGCGATCCTTTTTCATGTAGCAGTTCGCTCACTTTTTCCCTCTCACGGGCATCCGCATAAAGGGACCGGACATCCTTTCCGATCGCATCCTCGACCGAATCAAACCCGAACATATCGCAGTACTTCTTGTTGCAGGCAACGATCGTGGCTTGGCCAAGGCTTGTTTCAAAAAGCCCGACCAGGGCATGGTGGTACAGGTTCCGGTACCTCCGCTCGCTCTCGTACAGGGCGGCTTTTGCCCTCCTCCGTTCAATCGCGTTCTTGACTTTATGCGCAAGCTCGGCAAACTGGGACCGGGGTTCCCCGCCTTTCTGCAGGTAGAAATCCGTACCGTTGTTGATGGCCTCGATCACGATCTGTTCCCGGCCTTTCCCGGTGAACAGGATGAAGGGGATGTCGCCATAATCGGCCCGGATCTTTTTGAGAAACGCGATCCCGTCCATCCGGGGCATCTCGTAGTCTGCCACAATGGCATCAAACGATCCGAGGCCCGGCAGCCGGAGGGCCTCGGTTGCAAGCTTGGCAGTCTCCAGTTTCATCTCCCCGGACCGCTCAAGGAAGAACCGGGCTACGTCGAGCAGGTGGGGATCGTCATCAACATAGAGTACGTGGTACATAAGCAACGGGCAATAACGCCAGAGAAGAGTGCCCCGGTCCGTCACTTGCCAGAAAATTCGGTCTCGCACAGGAATGAACCCTGCTGGACCGGGCCGGATCCGGGATCCCTGGCAGGCATGTTCTTGACGAATGCAATGTAATGCTGATAGTTATATATATAGTATTGGTTAGATCTGCCCGCCACCGGCAGCCAC
>JAAZNH010000049.1 GCA_012798365.1 Methanomicrobiales archaeon
CCCCTGCTGTGATCTCTGCTGCCTCTGCACGTATGGCAAGTGCGACCTGACCGGCACCAAACGCGGGGCGTGCGGTATATCAATGCCCGCCCAGCAGTCACGGATGGTTCTCATCGCTGCCTGCATCGGGGCTGCCACCCATATCAGTCACTCGCGCCACCTCCTGACACATGTCATTGAACAGGTCGGGGCGGATTACCCCCTGAATGTCGGGGGAACCAGTGTTGAAGTTGAAGCACCCGTCACCCGCCTTGTCTGCGGGGTGAAACCCGGGACCCTGGGGGACCTCGAACCTGTTCTTGATTATTGCGAGAACCAGGTAACCCAGCTCCTGGCAGTTGCCCATACCGGGCAGGAGGGCAGTAACCTTGACTTTGAATCCAAGGTTTTCCATGCGGGCATGATTGATCATGTCGGGATGGAAGTAGCCGATATTGCCCAGGTTTCTGCATTGGGTTTCCCAAAAGCAGAACCCGAATCTCCGATGGCTGATCTTGGCCTCGGTACAGTGGATGTAACAAAACCGGTTGTCCTTGTCATCGGCCACAATGTTCCACCTTCGGTCAGCATCATCGATTACCTCAGGGATAACGGACTTCTTTCAGATGTTGAAGTAACCGGCATCTGCTGTACCTCCCTTGATCTTACCCGCTACTCGCCACGGGCAAAGATCATCGGCCCGATATCGTGGCAGCTGCGGTATGTCCGGAGCGGGGTTCCGGATGTCATTGTTGTTGATGAACAGTGTATCAGGACGGATACTATCCAGGAAGCTGCACGTATCAAAGCCCCGCTCATAGCAACCAATGAGAAGAACTGCCTTGGCCTTATCGACCGGACCCGTGATCCGGTTGATGCAATCGTTTCTGACCTGGTATCGTACCGGGTTCCGGGTGTCCTCCTGCTTGACATGGAAAAGGTCGGGGAGGTTGCGGTGAAAGTAGCCCTCGCCGTTGCACCGGAACGGAAGAAAGAATCAACCATCCCGTCCCGGGAACCCCTCGTTGAACTTGCAAAGAAATGCACACAATGCATGCTCTGCCGGAGGGCATGCCCCAATGATCTGCCGGTTGCACAGGCCGTGAAATCTGCAGCATCCGGCAACCTTGCCCCCTTAAGCGAACTCTATGATGACTGCATCGGCTGCGGTCGCTGTGAATCTGCCTGCGGTCAGAAAATTCCCGTCCATAGTCTTATTGTCGGGGCTGCGGAGAAACAAATCCGGGAAGAGACGTTCTGCCTCCGCACCGGACGGGGAGCTATCCAGGATGTCGAGATCCGGAAAGTGGGAGGCCCCATTGTCCTGGGGGAGATCCCGGGGGTGGTCGCATTTGTCGGCTGTGCCAATTATCCCAAAGGTTCACGGGAAGTTGCCGAAATGTGCATGGAGTTTGCCAAACGGCGCTATATTGTCTGTACCTCCGGTTGCGCTGCCATGTCCGCCGGGATGTACCGCGATGAGGATGGAAAGACAGCGTACGAGAAATTCTCCGGAGCATTCGAAGCCGGCGGGATTGTCAACGTCGGTTCCTGCGTATCAAATGCCCACATCTCGGGCGCCGCGATCAAGATAGCCAGCATCTTTGCCAAACGCCCGCTGCGGGGCAACTACGAGGAGATTGCCGATTATGTCCACAACCGTGTCGGTGCCGTCGGTGTTGCCTGGGGTGCGATGTACCAGAAAGCTGCATCAATCGCCGCCGGTTTCTGGCGTCTTGGCATCCCGGTCGTTGTCGGCCCTCACGGGACAAAATACCGCCGGATGCTGCTTGGCCGTGCTGACAAGGATGCAGACTGGTTTGTCTATGATGCCCGTTCCGGTGAAAAGGTGTATGGCGGCCCTGTTCCGGAACATCTCTTCTTTGCAGCAGAAACAAAAGAGGAAGCGATGGTCATGATCGCCAAGCTCACGATGCGGCCCAATGACACGAGCAAGGGCAGGGCAAACAAGCTTGCCAATTATATCGATCTCCACAAGCGCCACATCGGGGGCATCCCGCCGGACGTGCACCGCCTTGTCCGGGTCCACGCTGATATTCCCCCCACGATGAAGGATGAGATCCTCACCCACCTGGAGCAGCATGACTGGAAGGATCAGTCCATCCCCGATCCCACGCTCCTTTCCCGCATGGTCCATACCCGGAAGGAGGATGCATAACCATGCCGCTCAACGAGTCCTGGCAGACCGGTGAGATCCCCGGGCCTAAGAAAGCCTCCCTCATTGTCAAGCCCGATATCGCCGATGCCATGATCCGCCGGGCCCGGCACCCCATCATGGTCGTTGGTCACGGGATTTTGGAATATGATGTCGAAGGCATGAAACTCATTGACTGCCTCATCTCCCTTGCCAAGGCCGCAAAGATGCCGGTTGTTGTCACGGCAAGTACCAACAAAGAGTTCCTGGCACGGGGTTTTACGCCGGCAACGATCATGCCTGCGGTTGATATTGCCAACCGGCTGACTGACCCGTCCTGGAAGGGCCTGGACGGGAATGGTGCGTATGACCTTGCCATCTTTGTCGGCCTGCCGTATTCCATGGAGTGGACCATCCTCTCCGGGCTCAAGCACTTTGCCCCGGGTGTGAAGACCATGACCCTGGACTGCGTTTACCAGCCCAACGCGAGCTGGTCGTTCCCGAACAGCACCATCAAGGAATGGGCCGCGAGCCTCACGGCGATTGTTGCAAACCTTGGAGACTGATGAGACCATGTTCGAATCCATTCCTGTTGAAGTAGGCCTTGTGCATGAAGGTGAACGTGTCCGCAAACAGGACATGCAGGTCGAGCTGGGCGGCCCGTCTCTTCCGGAGAAATTCGAGATCGTACGGGTCCGGCCCGGCGACGAGATCACGGATGGTGTCATCGAGATCATCGGCCCGGATATTCCTGACATGCCCGAAGGGAAGGCAACCCCGCTGGGCATCCTCGTGGAGATCGCCGGTGAGAAAGTTGAACCGGACCTGGAAGGTGTTGTCGAGAGGCGCATCCACGAGTACTGTAACTATATCGAAGGTTTCATGCACCTCAACCAGCGGTACGATATCTGGATCCGGCTCTCGAAGAAATCGTATAAGAAAGGGCTGAACTCGCTCACGCACATCGGCAAGGTGATGCATACCCTCTTTAAAAGCGAACTGCCGATCATTGAAAAAGTCCAGATCACCTTCATCACCGATCCGCTCGAGATTAAGCCCCTGTACGCGGAAGCGATGAAGACCTACGAGGCCCGGGATGCCCGGGCACGGGGTCTTTCCGATGACGACGTTGATACTTTCTACGGGTGCGCCCTCTGCCAGTCCTTTGCCCCGACACACGTCTGCGTGATCACGCCCCAGCGGTATGCGAACTGCGGGGCAATCAGCTGGTTTGACGGCCGGGCTGCGGCCGGTATTGATCCCAAGGGCCCGATTTACGCGATTGCAAAAGGGGAGTGTGTTGACAAGGAGAAGGGTGAATACACCGGGGTCAACGAGAGTGCCAAGCAGCGGTCTATGGGGGAGGTCAACCGGGTCTACCTGTATTCTGCATTCGGGTATCCCCATACTTCCTGCGGATGCTTTGAGGGAATCGCGTTCTACATCCCTGAAGTGGACGGCTTTGGCATTGTCATGCGCAGTTTCCGCGATGTGACCGTCAACGGCCTTGCATTCTCCACCATGGCTGACTCAACTGCCGGTGGGCGGCAGGTTGACGGGTTCCACGGGATCTCCATCGAATATATGCGGTCAAAACGGTTCCTTGACGCTGACGGGGGCTACTGCCGTGTTGTCTGGATGCCGCAGGAGACCAAGGACCGGCTCAAAGAGTTTATCCCCGCCGATGTGTTCCCGGCAATCGCTACCGAGCTCGATGCAACCAGCATCACGGATTTGAAAACATTCCTGACCGAGCACAACCACCCGGTGGTGAACCGGTGGTCTGCGCAGGAGAATGCAGATGAAACGGACCTTTCTGCCGGGCCGGCCAGCCCGGTCCAGGTTTTTTCGGGGGGAGATATCCCCATCACCACCGCAGGGTTCCGGATCATCCTGAAGAATGCGAAAATCACTGCTGACAAGGTGATCATCCAGCCCATCCGCCCGCACGGGAAGACCGGAGGTGAGAGCCGTGACGCAAAAAAACCCTGACTCCGCACCTGGCAATGACGCGCTCCTGAAGATAGCCCCGCAGATCCTTGAACTGCTCAAAGGGGTCAACCAGCTGGAACTCGAGAATTTCTCCATGGAGATCGGTGACCTTGACCTCTTCATCCCGTCCTCCGGTTTTTCCGTTCCGGCAGCGATTCCCCCTGCTCCGGCAGCCCCGCAACCCCCGTCCCGGCCCACCTCCCTCATCCGCGAATCCTGGACACCGGTCCTCCCGGAATATCCCGGTAAAATCCGGGAAGTAACCCTTGGGGCTACCCGGGCCCAGGGTGGCAGCAGGTCCCACACGCTCACCATCGGCGGCGCAACAACTCCTGCCTATGCCGACCAGGTCCGGCTTCGGCCCCACCGCCCGGTCATCTCGCTTGATGTCTTTGACATGCCGGTCTCCCTGCCCAAGGTTCTCAAGGAGAATGTCAGCGAGGTCATTGACAATCCCGCGGAATGGGCCCGGATGAACGTGAAGAAATTCGGGGCGGATGTGATCACGATCCACCTGATGAGTACCGATCCTCTCTTCCGGGACGCATCTCCCGCTGCTGCCGTCAAAACCGTTGAAGAGATCCTCCAGGCCGTTGACGTCCCGCTCATTATCGGCGGGTGCGGCGACCCGAAGAAGGATGCAGCAGTCTTTACCGCAATATCCGATATGGCTGCCGGCGAACGGCTCCTTTTGAACTCGGTGACGCTCGACATGGCCGAGCAGAAGACGCTCGAGAGTGTTGCAACTTCTGCTAATAAAAACGGCCATGTCCTCCTTGCATTCACCGGCCTTGAGCTGAACAATGCCAAGGAACTGAACCGGCGGCTGTAC
>JAAZNH010000050.1 GCA_012798365.1 Methanomicrobiales archaeon
CGGATATCTGGGAGCAGATGCTGACCGATACGGAGACGACAAAGTTCTTCGGGCTCGCCGGCGCCATGGTGCCGGCCGGGATGGGCGGCATTGTCTCGGACCTGATCCGGGCAAAACACATCGACGTGCTGGTCTCAACCGGGGCCAACCTGACGCACGATATCATCGAGGCTATCGGCTGTAAACATTTCCACGGCACCGCCTTTTGCAATGACATCGAGCTCCGGCATGACGAGATCAACCGGATCTATGATGTCTACCTCCCGAACGAGGCCTTCGAGCACTTCGAGGAGTTCATGCAGGACGTGTTTGGCAAACTTGAGCCGGGCACAACGATCTCGATCTCAAAACTGCTGGAGCATATCGGCAGCAACCTGAAATCCGGCATCCTCCACACCGCGGCCCGGAACCATATCCCCGTCTACAACCCGGCCGTGCAGGACTCGATGATCGGCCTGCAATACTGGCTCTTCTCGCAGACCAACAAGGTGACCGTCGACGCGTTTGCCGACATGCCGGCCCTCATGGACCGGTGCTTTACGACAAAGAAGGCCGGCGCCATGCTCGTCGGAGGCGGCGTGCCGAAGAACTTCATCCTCCAGAGCATGCTCATGACCCCGAACGGGTTCACGTACGCGATCCAGCTGACCGGCGACCGGCCGGACCTTGGCGGGCTCTCGGGCGCAACGCTTGACGAGGCCCGCTCGTGGGGCAAGATCACCGAGGATGCGCAGGCGGTCACGGTCTATGGTGATGCCACGATCACCCTGCCGGTCCTCACGGCGGCAGTCATGGAGCGGCTCCACCATGGCTGAACTCATCCTTGCCCTGGATGCAACTGAGAAGAAGCAGGCCCTGAAGATTGTAAAAGCAGCAGCACCGCACCTCGACGCCATCAAGCTCGGGTACCCGCTCATCCTCTCCTGCGGCCTTGAGATCGCTGAAGAGTTCGAGAAGTTCGACCTGCCACTCATCGCGGACTTCAAGGTTGCCGACATCCCCAACACCAACCGGCTGATCGCCGAGCAGGTGTTCGATGCCTGCTTTGCCTCCCTCATCTGCCACGGGTTTACCGGGAAGGATTCGGTGCAGGCCTGCGTTGATGTTGCCGCAGATTATGGCGGGGCCTGTTTTGTGGTCGCCGAGATGAGCCACCCCGGAGCCACGCTCTTTTTCCATGGCGGGGCGGCGGAGAAGATTGCGGAGATGGCAATGGAGTGCGGTGCGGACGGGATCATTGCCCCGGCAACCCGGCCGGAACGGACAAAGGCACTCCGGAAGATCGTGGGCCGGCGCAAGATCCTCTCCCCGGGCGTGGGGGCACAAGGGGGAGATGCCCATGTTGTTGCAAAGATCGTTGACGGGATCATTGTCGGCAGGGCCATCTATGAAGCGGAGGATCCTGCAGCAGCGGCAGAAACCTTCGCGCATATCCGATCCGGGAAATAATCGTTGAGATCTCCGGGTTCTTTTCAGGCCCGGGCCGGGCCGGCTTGCGGATTCCGTAAGCCATGTTAAAAATCTTGCCCCATTCCGGGGGAGGAAAATGCCCCCCTGCCGGGTAAACCGGCCCCGATTCTTCCCCCGATCTCCGACTTGTATTTAAACAAACGGCTTTTTGGGGCTTAAACGGCATATGCACGATTATTAGTGGGTGAAATCGCAGTACATCGAACCTCCGGGTTCTAAATATTTATTAAGGACTTGTGCGATGTTATAGTATGGATTGGACGGCAGAGCAAAAACAATTAGCAAAAAAATATAAATCGCTGGATGAAATTCCGGTGAACGAACGGAAATACAAGTGTCACACCTGCCACCACATTGTTGACGAAAACCCGTGCCCCAACTGCGGGGAGACTCACCTCGTCACCATGTGCCCGCTTGACCACTGCCACTGCACCCATGACGTTATCTCGGGCATTGAATACTGCCCGCTCTGCGGCCAGGCCGTCTGCCCCGAATGCGGCTCCCATGATGTGGTCCAGGTCAGCCGTGTCACCGGGTACCTGCAGGATGTCTCCGGCTGGAACGCCGGCAAGCAGCAGGAACTCAAGGATCGCATGCGTTACTCGGTTGCATAAGGCAACGATTCCCTTCTTCTCTTATTCTCCGGCAGAAGCCGGGTTGCTGTACTTATGATACGGTACCAGATGCCTTTCTGGTAATCGTGCCGGCGGGTATCACACCGGAAGGGGATTTTTCGGAAGATTTCCTATCCGGCACCCTTTCCACCATCAACCTTTTTCGGCTTTCCCGGCATAGGATAACTGGCAAAAGGTCGTACTGATGCGCTATTACACTGACACGTCAAGCCTCTTCATCCGTGGCGGGTTCCGGGCAGCAAGCACGGGGCTTGCCGGGGGGATCCGGTCGGTCCCGGCCCTTGTGAGCCATTCCCTTCCGGCCGGGGAGGGCCAGCCGGATCCCGGCCGTGCCCTCGAAACCGTGGTTGCCGCACAGGGCCTTGAACACAGCTACTTCGGCCTCACCACCACGGTCCCGGTCCACCAGGCCTGCGTTCTCCAGCACGACTTCATCACGGTTTTCATCGCTGCCGGGATCCGGCGCGAGCCCCCGGCAACCGGGGGGAGCATCACGATCATCGTTGTCAGTTCGCAGGGCATGGATGATGCTGCCCTCCTGGAAGCGATCATGGTCGCCTCCGAGGCAAAGGCCGAGGCCCTGCAGGCAATGGACCTCCCGCTCTCCGGCACACCAGCGGATGCCGTCATCGTTGCCTGCGAAAACGAGGGGGCCGCCGTGCACGTATCTGCAGGCCGCAGCACCGAAGCCGGCATGAGGATCCGTAACGCCGTGCTGTACGGGATCCCTCAGGCGATCGGCCGGCATGACGCGGGGGTGCAGGATGACCGGCCGGCCTTCTTTGTCTTCAGCCGGATCCGGGAAGATCACTGGATCCACTGGACAAAAGACAAGTGCCCGTATTACCCCTGCCATTTTGCGGGGCAGTCCTGCGAGTACTGTTACTGCCCGTTCTATCACTGCCATGACGAGACGCTGGGCCAGTGGGCAGCAGGATCGAACGGGAAAAAGGTCTGGAACTGTGCAACATGCCGGCTCCTCCACGAGCCGGAGGTTGCCGCGTACCTGAAAGCCTATCCCGGCGCCTCACGGCAGGAACTCATGAGACTGGCCGGCAGGAAAAACCAGTAGGTCACGTTTTTTCGCTAACCATACAACGCTCATCCGCACGATTCCCAAAACAGGTGAAACGGGAAAAACAGAAGAATAACCAAGGGGTATTCCTTGATTTTATGAGGAGCC
>JAAZNH010000051.1 GCA_012798365.1 Methanomicrobiales archaeon
GCAAGCCCGCCCGGGAGTTCACTTGCGGAGTCCTCTTTATTCTCCTTTTTCATTGGGGGTTCCGCTTTCTCCTGCTCCGCAGGTTTCTCCTGCGGGGCTACCTCAAGGGTCTTCTGGGCTCCCGCATCATTGTCGCCCAGCACCGGCAGGTGCAGCTGCATCTTCTCGTCAAACTCGCGCCGGGCCGAGAGCCCGACAAACTCGTGGATGACGGCCTCGACAATGAGATAGGTGGTGGCCTGCTCCCGGAGGCACCCGGTCAGGGCATGGCCCGAGCGGCCGACCGAACCATGGAAATGAATGTGGGGACCGCCTTCGCCGGGATAGATCGTCCCGACGCCAAAGACTTCCCAGCCGCCTTCAAACATCACAAAATGCGGGACCGGCGGGATGACCGGCTCTTCGGGCCCGGTAACCATCCGCCCGTTCATGAGAGCGCCAAGGAACATCACTGAACCGGCCCGGATTTCCTTTTCTGCAATGAACGTGCGCAGGGACGAGAGCATATCCTCGCCATTGTCGATCCGAACGACAAAGACCCGCCCCAGCTGCCCTTCCGTATATTGCATATGATCAGACTCTCTTTCTGGTATTCATATGGTTTGTGTGAATTTATATGTTATACGGCATTAAGAGACGGATTATCCTGAATGCTTTGTGGTAGATGCCGGGCATAAAAAGGGGATATTATCTTCCTCCGGCGCCACCGCCGCCGAACCCGCCGCCTCCGCCAAAGCCACCGCCGCCAAATCCTCCACCGCCACCGGAACTGCCGTGGCTGGGCGGGGAGAAGCTCGCAAGCGGCATGAAGGCAGAGCTCATGCCAACCACACCCATCGGGACTTCGGCTTCCGGCAGATGGATATTCAGCGACTTCATCGCGCCCTCGACCTTGTCGCCAACCCCCAGTGCCGTACCATAGATAAGCCACTCTCCCCACATCGAGAGATCCGCGGGGGCATATTTCTGGATCATGGCCATGTCAGAGAGGAAGTGGGTGAAAGCATCCCATTCCAGCTTTTCCCGGTAATGATCATCTTTCCAGTGCCCGAACAGGGTTGAGGGCGCCGCAAACGCGATCCCTTCCTGGAACAGGATAACAAACCAGAACACCAGGGCCGGGAACAGGATGTACGACTGCATGGGGGAAATGACGGTGAGAAGGATGGTAATTCCCATCAGGACCAGGGTGGGCAGCAGGAGGACCATGAGGTGTTCCCTGCCGTCAACGATATACTTGGATGATAAGGATGTATCCACCCGGGTGGTGACATCCGAGAGGGAGCGCTGGAACTTCAGGGCTTTCTCTTCGGCACTGCTCTCGCTCTGTGCCTTTTTCGTGATGGACGCGATGCGGTCCGTATCCAGGACGCCATCCTCCGAGAGCATGCTGATGAACGCGATGACCCGCTGTTCGTATGCGTCGGTCCCATCGGTCGAGAGGACCCGGATCAGGATCCCCTTTCCCTCTCCTTTCTCCCGGATAACAATATTCTTGCGCTTATGGAGATCGAGCAGGGTGGCATAATACCCGTCCACGTCAAAGTCCATGGCATCGCCCTTGAAAAGGAGGTTCACCTGCCAGGGCTTGAGAGATTTTCCCGGCAGGGTGCTCAGGTATGCCGGCACCGTGAACTCTTTTTCGCGCCCGTAGCGGTTGTAGATGACGACAAGCGACAGCGGGACAAGGATGAGACCAATCTTACCCAGGAGGTTGACCAGGTACGCCGCGTAATACGGCAGGTTATACCAGAACGCTGCCGAGCCGGTCTTTCCTTTCACATCACTGACTTCACTGCGGAACCCGGGCATCTTTGCAAAGGCCGGGGAGGGCCCGACCAGCTCGACTGCCAGGATCTCGTTGGTGGAAAGGCTTCCGGTGATCACATACTGGTCTTCGACCTTCTCGACCTGCAGGGAGGGCGGGTAGGCATAGACCGTATCGATTCCATCGCCGGGAACGATGATCTTTACGTTCTTGTACGGGATGTGCTCACTGCCGGCAAACTTCCAGTTCAGGTGCGTGTTTTCGCTGTCATATTCAAGCGGGGGTTTGACCGTATACTGGTAATGTGCCGTGTAGTCCCCGTAGTTATAATAGGACGGGTTGAAGATGCCGACTTCGTTGTCATAGGCAAGATCTTCGATCTTGCTCTTATCCGACCCGGCAGCCTGCGACC